>CAZFMU010000005.1:0-28686 GCA_964520165.1 uncultured Salinarchaeum sp.
CAACCGCAATTGTATTATCTCCGCCCGGTTGATGCCCGTCTATCGATGCGATTGAGGCGCAGGTCACGGTCTCGTCGCCGCGTGCTCCAAGCGGCGGGCGCCACCGGGATTGCGGCCCTGACGATGAGCGCTGCCGGGTGTGCGACGCCTCTAGGTCGGGGCAGCGCGGACGAGCGCACGATCGAGGACATGGCCGGCCGTCGGGTCGCCCTTCCTGCCGCGGTGTCGTCGGTCGTGGGCCTCGGTGGCGGCACGCTCCGATATCTCAGCTACATGGGTCTCACCGACCGGCTCGCGGGTGTCGAAGAGATTGCCACGGACGCGTCGATGGTCCGGCCCTACACGATCGCTCACGGGACGACCTTCGCGTCGCTTCCCTCGGTCGGCCCCAGCTGGGGCGGTGATCCCGAGTTGATCGCGCAGGCCGATCCAGACGTGATCTTCTTTGCCGGCGACCCTTCACAGGCCGCAACGATCCAGCAGAAGACGGCAACCCCGACGGTCGTCATCGCGTACGGCGATATGTACACCAACCGTCAGCAGACCTACACTGCGTGGCAAATCATCGGTACGGTCACCGGGCGGACCGACCGCGCCACGACACTGGTCGACGCGCACAGGAGCTATATCGACGATCTTGAGGAGCGCACGGCCGATGTATCCTCGGATGTCCCAACGGTCTACTACGGCGGCAAGTCCTACCATGGTGCCCGTGGAATCACCGGCACGAAGTATCCGTTCCCGCCGTTCCGGTTTGTCAACGCCGCGAACGCTGCCAGGCTGGACTACGAAACGGTGACAAATCTGACCGTCAGCCGTGAGGACCTCCTCCGGTGGGATCCCGAGATGCTCTTCGTTGACCGGGCGAACCTACCGCTCGTGCGTGAGGATGTCGCTACCCATCCCGAGTACCGCCACCTCTCGGCCATCCAGTCCGGCGCGGTCTTCGGGCTTCATCCGATGTCAGCCTATCAGCGCAACGACGCCACGATGCTCGGGGCGGCCTATTACATCGGCACGAAGGTCTCCCCCGAGCGGTTCGCGGACGTTTCCTTTCGCGAGAAGATTGATGAGATTTACGAGGTGTTTCTCGGCGAGTCGGTCCACCAGTCAATGGTTGAGGCATACGGCCCATTCGGACCCGTGGAGGTGATCCCGGACGATGGCGACCGACAGTAACCTCCTCACCAAGTACCGTGAGTCGACACGGTACAAGCGTAATGTTGGGATTGCCTCGGTGCTTACGCTTATTCTCGCGGCAATCGGATCGATCGCGTACGGTCCGGTGTACATTCCGCCCGATCAGGTCCTCCGAGGCGTATTTGCCTATGATACGGCCCGACCACAGATTGTTCCGATTATCTGGAATATCCGGCTTCCACAGGTTCTCGCGGCTATCCTCGCCGGCGGCGGGCTAGCTGTGGCCGGCGCTGTGATGCAGACCGTCCTTCGCAACGAGCTGGGCTCGCCGTATACACTTGGCATCTCACATGCCGCTGTCTTCGGCGCCGCCTTCTCGATTGTCGTGCTTGGGGCGGGCTCGACGACCGCCTCACAGTCCACCGCGGTGGTGCTCGACAATCCGTATCTCACCACCGTTTCGGCCTTCGGTTGCTCACTCGTCTCGACGGGCATCATCGTCGCGCTGGCGCGATACAAGGATGCCTCGCCGGCGACCATGATCCTCACCGGCGTGGCCCTCGGCTCGCTGTTCACCGCGGGTGTCACGGCATTGCAGTACCTCGCCGACTCGACGGAACTCTCGGCGATGGTCTACTGGACCTTCGGCGATCTGAGCCGTGCGACCTGGGGTGATCTCGGGCTCATGGCCGCGGTTACGGTCCCGGCAACGGGATACTTTGTCTACAACGGGTGGAACTACAACGCGCTTGACTCCGGCGATGCCACCGCCAAGAGCCTCGGCGTCGACGTCGAGGCTCTCCGGCTCTGGGGGATGGTCGTTGCGTCGTTTGTCACTGCGTTGATCGTCTCACACGTCGGCATCATCGGGTTTGTCGGGCTGGTTGTTCCGCATATTGTCCGGAAGCTCATCGGGGGTGACGAGCGCTATCTCCTTCCCATCTCGGCGGTGGTGGGGGGTGTGTTGTTGCTCGTCTCGGATACGGTTGCCCGGACGGCCTTCGCCCCGCTCGTCCTGCCGGTCGGCATCCTGACGTCGTTTCTGGGCGCCCCGCTGTTCATCTACCTCGTGATCAACGGGAGGGAGTACTGGTGAAGCTCAACGTCAGCGGTGTCACCTTCGAGTATGACAGCCGCCCTGTCCTTGAGGATGTCAGCCTCGCGGTCGACACCGATGAGATTCTCGGCGTTGTCGGCCCCAATGGGGCCGGCAAGAGCACGCTCTTGCAGACGTTGAACCGGATTCTCACCCCGGATGCATCCTCGATTGCCGTCGATGGCGCCCCGCTTGAGTCCCTCTCGCGCGACGCACTGGCAAAGACGATGGGGTATGTTCCACAGCACGACCAGGACGGCTTTCCTGCGACGGTCTTCGACACGGTGCTGATGGGGCGCAAACCCTATATCGACTGGTCGCCGCGCTCGGAGGACATCGATCGGGTCCGGTCGATCATCGACCGACTGGGACTCGCGGAGTTGGCGATGCGGGACGTACAGTCGCTCAGCGGCGGCCAGCGACAGAAGGTCCTCATCGGACGGGCGCTTGCACAGGATCCAGAGGTGTTACTGCTGGATGAACCGACGAGTGATCTCGATCTCTACCACCAACTCGATGTCTTGGATGTGATCCGCGAACACGTTGCCGATGGGATTGCCGCCGTCATGGCTATTCACGACCTCAACATGGCCGCCCGCTACAGCGACAAACTGGTCATGCTCAAAGATGGACAGGTCTACGCCTCCGGCGGCCCGGAGATTCTCACGGAAGCAAACCTTGAGGCGGTCTATGAGGTTGAGGCGACCGTCCGGACCGATGGCGAGCACCGGGTGATCCTCCCCGAGGCGCCACTCCGGTGACTACTCACGCTCGTCGAGGGTGTAGCTTGTGCGTGTCTGCGGCGGTTCCTGTACCCGAAGGTACGGCGGCTCGGTCGTGTACTCGACAAGGGAGGTTGAGCCGACGAACCCGCAGGGTGATTTTCTAAGCGTGAGATACTGCAGGCCCTCCGCGTTCGTCGATGCCCGGAGGATCTGTTCGGCGGTGTCCTCGAAGAATGCCGAACTCTGTTCGTCAACGACGTTCGGATTGAGCACGTGCACGAGAAGGTCCGATTCCCCAAGGAGGCTGGCCTCGGTTGCGTACCGGACCCGCCGGGCGCCTTCTGGACCGAAGGTGTGGACGAGCGCGTTGGCGTTGACCAGCCCGAACCACGCGTCGTCGTCACGATCAGCGAGCACCTCCTCAAGGAGCGCCGTATACGCCTCGACATCGTCCGGTGCGGTGTAGACGTTCGGCCGCGTGGCGTCCCAGGTTCCGATCAGATCGACAACCACCAGTTGTCCGGCTTCGAGTAACTCCCCAAGATCCTTTGGGGCGTCGCGCATGACCCGTTCGATCTGCGTCTCTCGTAACTCGATGGTCGGCACGAGCACGATTGTCCGATCGGTCTCGACGCCGAAGCTGAGCAACCGTCCCAGCAGCGCGTTGAGATTCGTCCGGCCATCGTGCTGGAGGAGGACGCCCGATCCGGCGACGAGTCCGCCACCGGTCAGACTGTCGAGCCCCTCGATGCCGATCGGCTGGTGCGCGTGGGTCTTCAGCGCCGGCGGCTGTGATCGTCGACGTGGTCCCAGGCGGAGCCCCTCGTCGGTGAACTGCACCTCGACCCGCCGGTGGTCGTGGTCGTGCCCTCGCATCTTCTTGATTTCTAGAGAGCGATGTCTGTCGCTCTCGATCTGTGTATACGAGAGCCGAATCACTCCGTGAGTGGTGAACTGAAGCACGTCGTCGCCGCTCTCGTCGGCGTGTTCTTCGGCGGTGAAGAGGGTCGTCGCGTCAAGCTCGTCGGTGAAAAACCGGATCAACTCAAGGACGTTCCGTCGATATCGCGGTTCGTCCTCGGCAATCGCCCGGAGCCCGGAGGCGCTGTCGAAGACGACTCGGTCGACCGGAGCAAACTCCCGTAGATGGTCTTGAACGTACTCGATAGTAAACGGGACATCGAAGGTTCCGAGCGGGTCATCGTCCTCGAAGGTCTCGAGTGTTAGTGTGTCCTCCTCCTCGATGGTCTGTCCGGGCGTCGCGTGTAGCGAGGTCATCGTGAGGTCGTCGGCATCGAGATCGAAGGCGAACCCGGCGAAGGACTGTCTGATCTCCTCGATGGTCTGTTCGGTCGAGATGTAGAGACCGGTCTCGTCGTTCTCAAGGCCTGTCTGTAGAAACTGCATTCCAAGAGTCGATTTCCCCGTTCCCGGGCCACCCGTGACGAGCGTGGCCCGGCGGGCAGGCAGGCCGCCGCCGAGCATCTGATCGAGTACTGCACTCCCCGTGGCGACGACATCATCTCGACGAGCCATTTCCACGAGTTAGTGCCTCATGGGCTTATAAAGCGTACGGACGACCTGACGAAAGCGAGAGAGGCTAAATTAAGTGCCCCCGGGGCTAAGTCCTATGACATGGTCGATGATTCCGCGGCGCGTTCGCTCTCGAGCGCACTTCACGCCGTTGACGAACTCGTGTGCCTGTGTCGCCCCGATGGCACGCTCCTTGACTGGAACGACCGCGTCTCGACCGTAACCGACCGATCGGACGAGGAGCTCTCGGAGAGTCAACTCTCGGACTTCTTCGTCGAGCCCGACCAACAGTCCGTCTCCGACGCGATCACGAAGGCAGCGACCCAGCAGACATCCGTCCGCGTCCGCGCTGCCCTTCCGGGTCCCGGCGGCGAGGAGCAGCCCTACGAGGTTTCCCTCTCGGGAACTGACGACGGTGATCAGGTCGTCGGTATCGGTCGTCGGATAACCGATACACCGGGGCGTCAGACCGATCACTTCTCGATGCCGGTCGTCGAAATCTGGGACGGCATCGTGCTCTCGCCGATTGTCGGCAAGCTCGGGTCGCGACAGGCCGAGCGGTTCACCGAGACGCTGCTTGAGGAGATTGTCGACCACGAGGCGACCATCGCGCTCATCGACATCACGGGCGTCCAGTCGGTCGACACCCAGACTGCCCAGCACCTCATCGACACCATTCAGGCGGTTGACCTCCTGGGAGCAGAGGTGATCATCACCGGCATCAATCCCGACCTCGCGCGTACGCTGGTCAAACTCGGCATCGGCTTTGACGTTGAGACCCGCTCGTCGCTGATCGACGGCCTCCAGACGGCTCTCGAAATGCGTGGGGTGTCGATCCAGTGATGTCCCCCTCCGAGCAGTCGGTCGTCTGGGTGCGCGACATCCTCCTGGCGACGTTTCCCGACAACCCGACGGACAAGACGATCGAACGGCTGCAGGAGGCTGTCCTTGATGCGATGACCGGCCGGCAACCGACCGGCGTGATCCTCGATCTCTCGGGGGTCGAGACCGTCGACTCGTTTTTCGCCCGGATGATCGCTGAGACCGCACAGATGATCGATCTTATGGGTGCCGAGACGATTGTGGTCGGGATCCGTCCGCCCGTCGCGATGACGGCCGCGGAACTGGGCTATGATCTAGGGAACGTCCGCAAGGCCCGTAACACCGATCACGCGCTTGACCTCCTCGGCGTTTCGAATGTCGAACGAGACGTATGACGACTGAGACCGGCACACTCGCGATCGACTCCGAGGACGACATTCTCGTTGCGCGCCAGCGTGCCCGCGAGATCGCCGAGGAACTGGGCTTTCGCCGAACCGACGTGACCCGCATCGTCACAGCCGTCTCTGAACTCTCGCGGAACATCTACCTGTACGCCGGGGAGGGAGAAATGCGCTGGCGGGCGCTTGAGCGCCACGGACAGCCCGGCCTTGAACTCCAGTTCGTTGATGAGGGGCCGGGCATCGAGAACGTCGAGGCCGTTCTCGCGGGCGAGCACTCGACCTCGGAGGGCATGGGTCGCGGGGTAACCGGCACCAAACAGCTGGTTGATGAGATCGAGATCGACACCGAGCTCGGTGAGGGAACGACCGTCACCATCATCAAGTGGGCGACCTAATGACGTGTGATACCTCGATGGATGATATCGGCGTGCACGTTCGCGAGCACAAGCAGGTCCGCCGACAGCACGCCCGCGATGTTGCCATCGAGATGGCGGCCACCCTCGGGCTTGACGATGAGCGACGCCAGCGGATTGGTACCGGCATCGACCGGCTGGCAACGATCGCGCCGGTTGCGCGCGTGCTCTCGGTTGAGGATCCAGCCACCGGCGACGTCGGCCTCCGACTGATCGCCACCGGCGCTACCACCGATCAGTCGGTTACCCTTGATGATCCCTCGGCCCCGCTTGGCCGAGTGGCCACCACGCTGACAGCGACCATGGCGAACGGCCGGCCATATTATGTTGCTGATAGCTGGCGCGATCGACCGGGGTCCGACGGCCGCTGTCCGTACGCCATCGGTGCCACAACACGGTCAGTCGCCGCCGACGAACCCAACGGCGACACCGTTTTACTGAGCCGCGAGGGGACAACCGCGACGGTCTGTGTCATTGATGGACTCGGACACGGTGAGGGGGCCAACCGGGCGAGCCGGACTGCTCGCGATGCCATTGCCGCTGACCCGGCCCGATCGATCGAGACCCTGTTCGAAGCGACCGAAACAGCGTGTCAACGAACCCGCGGTGTCGTGATGGCCATCGCCCAGTTCGACTGGGCCGACGAGCACGTCGCCTTCGGGAGCGTGGGCAACATCGCGACACACGTCGCCGGTGGCCCATCGGCGAGCTTTGTTGCACGACGAGGGGTTGTTGGCGCTAGTGCGCCGGCCCCGCTCGTCGCTAGCGGCGATTGGACGCCGACCGACCGGCTCGTTGCTCACTCTGACGGCGTGACCAACCGGTGGGACTGGCCCGATGTCGCCGACACCACGGGTGTTGATCTCGCCCGGACCCTCATACGGCGGTTCGGGGATCCCGAGGATGATGCGAGTGCGCTGGCCGTGACCGATCGCCAATCGACCACCGATGAGTAACGACTCCGAGTCTATCGCCGAGACGCTCGAATCGCTCGCCGAAACAGGCGACATTCCAGCGACCGTCCGCGAGCAACTCGAATCGATCGCCGACAGTGCGCGGGATGTCGAGACACACATCAAGGAACTCGAAACCAAGAACGAGGCGCTCAACGCCGAGCTTCAAGAGACCAACCAGGGGCTCATCGAACTGACGATCGAGCTTCAGGAGGCCGAACGGCGATACCGGAGCCTCTTCGAGACCGCCGTCGAGGGGATCTACAAGACCGACCCGTCGCTTCGCACCTACGAACTCGCCAACCCGGCAATGGCATCGATTCTCGAATACGACGACCCAGCAGCGCTCAGAGACGCCGTCGCCTCGCTCAAGCAGGACGTCTTTGTCGACCCTGACCGGTATGAGGAGTACCGCAAGCGGCTGCTCACCGACGGCGAGCTTGAGGAGTTCGAGTACCGCGTCGAGACGGCCACGGGCGAGACGCGGTGGGTGTCGGACAACGTTATCGCGATCACCGCGGAAAACGATGACGAGGTTGAGGGCTTTCGCGGCGGTGTGCTTGATATCACCGAGCGTCGCCACCGACAACGCGAACTCCGACGGTTCAAGCGGGCGACCGAGGCGGCCGGACAGGCGATTTTCCTCACTGACCGCTCGGGGGAGATCAGCTACGTCAATCCCGCCTTCGAGACGATCACCGGCTATTCCGCCGAGGAAGCGATCGGATCGACACCCGGCGAGCTGCTTGGCTCCGGTGAGATGACCCCGGAGTACTACCGGCAGATGTGGGAGACGATCGGCACCGGTGAGCGCTGGGAGCGGCGCGTGGTTGACCAGCGCAAGTCCGGTGAGTACTACCACGCCCACCAGACGATTGCGCCGATCACCGACGACGAGGGTACTGTCCAGGAGTTTATCGCAATCCAGGCGGACATCACCGAGCAGGTCGAACGCGAGCGGCAGGTCAACGCCCTTGACCGCGTGCTCCGACACAATCTTCGGAACGAACTCAACATCATCCGGGGCAACGCCGAGCGGATCCTCTCGATGGCCGATTCCGATCCGGCGATTGAGGGGGCCGAAAGCATCCTCCAGAGCGTCGAGACACTGATGAAAACCGCCGACGAGGGGCGAGAAATCACCAAGTTCCTGTCGTCACGGACCCACCGGTGCTCGGTCGAACTGGTGGAGGTAGTCGAACGGGTGGCCGAGCAGGTCGGGGCGCAGTATCCGGAGGCGGTGATTGACCTCGACGCGCCTACAAACGCGCGTGTTCTTGCCGCCGAGCAGATCGATCGCGCCATTGAGGAACTCGTCACCAATGCGATCGAACACAACGACCAATCTACGCCGACCGTAACCATCTCAATCGAGTTCGAGCCGCTCAATCAGGTCGAACAAAGGACGACCGCTGGCCAGATGACATCTTCTTCACCCTGGCGAGGGGACCGCGAGATCGTCCTTGTCGTTGAAGACGATGGCCCGGGAATCCCCGAACTCGAACGCCAGTTACTCGAGGATCCTGGGGGGGCCGACGAGCTGAGTCACAGCAGCGGGCTTGGACTCTGGCTGGTCTACTGGATCGTCCGCCGGTCGGGCGGTGAGATTACCTACGAGGATCGGTCGCCACGGGGAAGTCGTATCGTGATCCACCTTCCAACCCCGGATTGAGTCGCGCGACGAACGGTTCATGTGTCCCCTCAAATAAGCTCCATGTGTGAGCAGTGACTCAGACGACTCGCGTCCGGGCTGGGCCGACGGCGAGGTGCTCCGCGTCTGCCGGCCAGAACTGATTGCCGTCTGTGACTGGCCAGCGTGTGACCGCTCTGCTGTCTGTGAGATCGAGGTGTCTGTCGACGGTTCCTGGGAGGCACACCGCATCTGTGAGCATCACCGGACGGTGCTCGGCGTGACCGTGGGATCGCCGTAGCTCCTATCGCGTTGCCACCCGCCACTCCCGGAGCGTGACGATCTCGCCGTCGAGGTCCTCTGCCGGACAGTCCGTGCTCGCCCAGACGAACAGCTCGCCGACGGATTCGGGATCGCGTCCTTTGCCACCGGTGAGGCCCGTTGCGACAAGCCCCGGATCGACGACGCCGACGACCCGGTCGGTATCGGCCGAGAAGCCCCGGGCGAGTCCCTCGACGGCCGCCTTCGAGACGCCGTAGGCACCGATTCCCGGGGTTGGCTCGCGAGCGACGGATCCGGAGGGAACAAGCACCCGTCCGTCGGCAGCCATCGTCGGGAGTGCTGCCCGTATTGTCGTGAACACACCGGTGACGTTCGTCTGCATGACCGACTCGAAGGCCTCCTCATCAAGATCCGGAAGCGGCGTCTTGCCGGTCGGACCGGCCGTGATCGCTGCACACGGCAGTAGGATGTCGATTGTGTCGTCGATGGCGGCGACACCTTCCTTGACCGCCTCGGGATCACGGACATCGACCGCGCGAACCGACGCGGTCCCGCCAGCCGCCTCGACCGCCTCTGCGGTCTGTTCGAGGCCACCCTCATCGCGCCCCCAGAGATGGACCGTGTCGCCACGGGCGCCGAAGGCCGCCGCAGCCGCGCTTCCAAGTCCGCCACTCCCGCCGGTGATGAGTACGCGCATACGCCATTACAGGGGGTCGGCGCGCGAAAAGGTTGGGGAAGCGGGCCGAGAGGGATTTGAACCCCCGACCGTCTGGTTAAAAGCCAGACGCTCTGCCGGACTGAGCTATCGGCCCTGTACCGAATAAACGGCCCTTTGGCCCTAAACGCTTTCCAATCCGGGTCCCGGCCCGTTCGGGGATATCGACGACCGACGAACTGCCTATCGACAGAATCTTATGTGATATGCCCGTGGCGTAGGTTATGCGCACCGTTGGGATCGACGCCGTCGAGTTCTGGACGGGCAATCTGACGCTCGATCTCCCGGGCACGTTCGCCTCGGTCAAGGACGAAGACCCGGAGAAATACACCAAGGGCCTCGGTCTGTACGCCAGCTCCTTCCCCGATGCCTACGAGGATATCGTGACCATGGGCGCAAACGCCGCCTACCGGCTCATGGACCGCAAGGACCTCGCGCCCGAGGACATTGGTCGGATCGATGTGGCCACCGAGTCGGCCTTCGACAACTCGAAGCCGGTTTCGACGTACATCGCCGGCTGTCTTGAGGAGGTCCTCGGCGGCGCATTCAAGCACGCCGACAAGGGCGAGCGGAAGTTTGCGTGCCTGGCCGGAACCCAGTGTCTCAATGACGCGTTTAACTGGATTGCGGCGGGCCGTAACCGCGAACGACCGGCACTGGTCATCACCACCGACACCGCGCTGTACGAGCGTGGTGATGCCGGCGAGGCTACTCAGGGAGCCGGTGCGGTTGCCATGCTGGTCGATGAGGACCCCGACCTGGTTGCCCTCTCGCCCAGTCAGGGGGTTGGCAGTGCCGACGAGACGGACTTTCTCAAGCCAAACCAGCAGTTCCCTAGTGTTGACGGCCAGCGGTCCATCCAGGTGTACCTTGCACGCATGCGCGAGGCCCTTGAGGACTACAAGTCGGTCGCGGGGGACGTACACCCCGACGACCTGGCGTATGGGCCCTTCCACACCCCCTATCCCGGGATGGTCCGCAAGGCGGCCGTTCTGGCCTACCGGAACACCATCCGCGGCACCGATCTTGAGGCCGAGATTGCCGACGAGATCGGCACCCAGCCGCTGCCCGAGGACTTCGAGACCGAGGAGGAGTACAACGAGGCCATCCGATCATACACCGACCGGCTCGCAGAGACCGAGCAGTACCGCGAGTGGTACGACACCCGTATCGACCCCACACTGCGGATCTCGAGTCGCGTCGGCAACTGGTATACCGGGTCGGTCCATCTCGCCCGACTCAGTGCGTTGCTTGACGCTCTTGAGAAGGACCGCGAGATGATCGGCGAGGAACTGCTCGTCGGGTCCTACGGCAGTGGGGCCCAGGCCGAGATTCACGCCGAGACGGTCCAGGCGGGCTGGCGTGCGGAGGTCGAGGCGCTGAACGTCGAGTCACAACTTGACGATCGCTACGAGCTGTCCTTCGAGGAGTACGAGCGGATCCACGACGCGCATAATCACGACATCGACGCCGACATCGAGCCGCTAACGACGCCCAGCGGCGAGTTCGCCTTCGACGGCTGGGGGCCAATGGGCGAGCGTCAGTACCGGTTCGTCGAGTAACCGCCGAGCCCTCAGAGTCGGCTCTGTTCCTTCCCGCTGTCTCGACCAACCGACAGACGAACCGCAGGAGGACTCATCTTGGCGCTTCCATCGCTTCGAAGGTCTTAAACGCGCACTCGGCATGACTAACGCGTAGTAACCATGTCTGAGAAGCCCGCGTCGATGTACCGGAACATCAGCCGGCCGCCGTACACCCGGCGGGAGTACATCAGCGGGATCCCGGCCTCGAAGGTCGCTCAGCACCAGATGGGCGACAAGCAGGCCGATCCCGAGGAGTACCCGGTCCAGATCAGCCTCCGTACCGAAGAAGAGGTCCAGATCCGCCACGGCTCGCTTGAAGCCTCGCGGCTGTCGGCCAACCGGTATCTCATCCAGGAGCTCGGCGAAGGAAACTACAAGATGACGCTCCGGAAGTTCCCCCATCACGTCATTCGGGAGAACAAGCAGGCGACCGGAGCTGGCGCCGACCGTGTCTCAGAGGGAATGCGTCAGGCCTTCGGGAAGGTTGTTGGTACAGCCGCCCGCATCGAAGCCAACGAGCGCATCTTTACCGCCTACTGCGAGGTTGAGGACGCACCTGCGGTCAAGGAGGCCTTCCGTCGGGCGTACAACAAGATCTCCCCGCCCTGTCGGATCGATGTCGAGCGCGGCGAGCGCCTGCTCGTCGCCTGATGGATGCTCCGGCTAGCGGTTACCACCGACGCGGAAACCCGCGATCGGATGGCCGACCCGCTGGCCGACCGCGATATCGCAGTCGAGTATCTCCCGTGTTCTGCCCGACAATTCAGACTCACCGGGGCCGACCGCCCGGCTGCGGACCGTTTTGACGCTGGCTTCGTCTTTCCGGGCCGGCTGATGGAAGGCGGCGTCGTTGATGCGCTCTATGGAATCCCCTGGCTCAACGACCGCCAGACGGTTCTGCGTTCGCGGAACAAGGCGGCCGTTATCGCTCGACTCGATGCCGCCGGGTTGCCCGTTCCCGAGACCGTCCTCGTCTCGAATCCCGCCGACGAGACGACGCTCGAAGCGGCCTTCGAGGCGGTCGGTACGCCGGCGATCCTCAAGCCCAACTCGACGACCCGTGGGACGGGCGTGCTCCGGATCGACGATTACGACTCCTTTCGTAGTGCTGTTGACTACCTCAAACTCGTTCACGACTTCAACGCGACCGGCGACAAGTCGTTTCTCCTCCAGGAATTCCTCCCGGCGGCCCGGGACGTCCGGGTGATGGTCATTGAGGGGACCTACGTCGGAGCCGTCGAACGCCGCCTTTCGACGGCAGCGCGCGAAGCCGGCCGGTACGTCACGAACGTTCACCGCGGGGCAACCGCCGAGGCGATCACGCCAGCCCCGCGGATCCGGGCGCTCGCCGAACGGGCGGCAAGCGAACTCGACTTCGCCTTTGCTGGGATCGACCTCCTGGTTACAGAGGACCGGGCCGTGGTCTCGGAGACGAACGTCCGGCCGACGATCGACGCCGCCGACAAATACGTCGATGACTTTTACGATCGGCTCGCGACCGCAATTCGCGGCTGTGTCGAGTCGTAGTTAGGGCGGCGTTCGCCGCAGAATCGTCACTCGAGGTTGATGCTCGCGGAGTCCTCGCGGCGCTCGAAGCTGACCTCAAGGATACCGTTGTTGAACGTCGCCTCCGCCGTGTGCTCGTCGACCCGGGTGGGCAGGTCGATCCGCTCGTTGAAGCGCTGTCGGTCCGTGTCGGCGGCGATAGTGAGGACCGTTCCATCACACCGCAGGTCGAGAGCCTCCCGATCAACACTCGGGATGTCAGCAATGACGCGCACCTCCGCGTCGGTCTCCTGGACGCTCACGTGCACATCGCGTCCGGCGTTCGGATCGGCCGCCGCATTGCTCGTGTTGGCGCGTGAGACATCCATCTCGCCGGCGCCCATCATCTCATCCATTAGCCGCTCAAGTTCGTCGAAGAGGTCGTCAAACGGGTCATCCCGACCGTCGCGTGGCATGTATTTTGATACGTCCGGAACGACAAAAAGGGTGTTGGCAGGTGGGGTCCATTTGGGCGGCCACAGGCCCGAACGTCTATTTGCGTGTCGCCACAAGGCAGCGTATGGCCGACTCGCAAGCACAGGCCGGCACCGTCGCCGGACAGGGACCAGTCGAGATCGATCCCGAGCTGGCCCGCCATATCGAGAACAAACGTGACGAACTCCTCGAGAAGTTCGAGATCCCCGACGGCTTCCCCTCAGAGGTCATGGAGGAGGCCGAGCGTCGCACCGAGGATGTCGAGGCCGAGATCGCCCAGGAGGTCGACGAGCGACGAGACCTCCGGTCGATGACGACCTGGACGACCGATCCGATCGACGCACAGGACTTCGATGACGCGCTCTCGATCGAGGAGCACGACGACGAGTATGTCCTCTGGGTCCACATCGCCGATGTCAGCCACTATGTGACCCCCGACACGGCGATGTGGGATGTGGCCGTTGAGCGCTCGAATACGGTCTATCTGCCGGGATACACCATCCATATGCTGCCGCCGATTCTCGCGGAGACGGTCTGCTCGCTGGTGCCCAACGAGGACCGACTCGCACACACCGTCGAGATGCACCTCGACAAGGATGATCTCTCGTACGAAACGATCGAGATCTACAAGTCCGTCGTCCGGAGCGACGCCCGACTGACCTATACCCAGTGTGAGGACATCCTCGATGAGCCCGACGCGATCGACCGCCACTTCGATGACGTGCCCGAGGACCTTCCAGCGAAGATCCAGACGGTCTGGGGGCTAGCCGACCGGATGCACGAACAGCGCAAGGCCGACGGGTCGCTCGTGTTGAATCCTCGGCGCGATCGCGCACACACCATCATCGAGGAGTCGATGCTCAAAGCCAACAAGGCCGTCACTCACGAGCTGATGTGGGACCGAGGGGTCGAGGCGATGTACCGCGTTCACCCCCAGCCCTCCCCCGACGAGTGGTCCGATGCGCTCCGGGAGATCCAGGAACTCGATGGCGTCTCGGTCCCGGCGGACAAGTGGGACGAGCCGCGCAAGGCCGTCAACGCTACCCTTGAGGAGGCCCCCGAGCGCCAGCTTGGGAAGATCCAGTGGGCGGTGATGAAGGTCATGCCCCGGGCGAAGTACATGAACGACCCCTTTTCGGGACATCACGCGCTGAACTTCGAGATTTACGGGCACTTCACGAGTCCCATCCGACGGCTCTCCGATCTGATCAACCACTGGATCGTCGCCACCAACGACGTGCCCGAGGATCTTGTCGCGCTGTGTGATCGGGCCTCCGAGAAACAGCAGGCCGCCGAACAGTGCGAACGCGAGTATCGCGATTTCCTTGAGGAGGTTGGCCTCGACCCCAACGCCGTCGAGAACCGCGGGCTTGAGATCGTTGAGGACTGATCCGGCGGGCGATTTATTTCCGCGGGCGTCACAGCGATCGGCATGACAGACAACGATCTTCCGGCCGACGCGCGCGAACGCTACGCCCGCCACCTCGCCCTTGATGAGGTGGGTGTCGCGGGCCAGCGCACCCTGCTTGAGGCGTCGGTCCTTGTCGTTGGGGCTGGCGGACTGGGCTCGCCGGTGATCCAGTACCTAACGGCGATGGGGGTCGGCCGGATCGGAATCGTCGATGACGATGTCGTCGAGCGGTCGAACCTCAACCGGCAGGTCATCCACGGCGAGACCGACCTCGGCCGGCCGAAAGTCGCGAGTGCAGCCGAGTTCGTCACCGATTATAATCCCGATGTGACCGTGGAGCCTCGGCAGCTCCGCTTTGCGCCGGATATCGCCACCGACCTCCTTGACGCGTACGATCTGGTGGTTGACGCCAGCGATAACCTCCCGACCCGGTATCTCATCAACGACGCGTGTACGCTCGCCGGTGTTCCCTTCGTTCACGCCGCTGTCTATCGCTTCGAGGGGCATGTCACAACATTCACCGGCGATGGCCCTTGCTACCGGTGTCTGTTTCCAACGGCTCCCCCGCCGGCTGACCGCCCAGACTGTGCGGCCGACGGTCTCCTCGGTGTCCTCCCAGGAACGCTCGGGTCGCTTGAGGCGACCGAGGCGATCAAACTCCTTGTTGGTGCTGGCGAGGTGCTTGATGGCCGATTGCTCCATTATAACGCCCTCGCAATGGAAACGGAGGCCGTACCGTTCAACGCGGACCCGGAGTGTCCGATCTGCGGCCCCGAGCCGGTGATTGAGGATGTTACCGCGGTTCGTTACGAGGGCGACTGTCGACTCCCGGATGCGTGAGTCCGACGATGCACAAGCGTTTTTGGTTGCCTCCGCGGAGCATCGGGCGATGACGACCTACACGGCCACGGTCACCGTGCGACTCAAATCCGGAGTTCTTGATCCCGAGGCCGAGACCACCCGTCGGGCGCTCGAACGGCTCGGATTCGATGTCGAGGGGCTGCGCTCGGCCGATCAGTACGAACTCGATGTGCCGGCCGACTCGGCGGAGGCGGCCCGCGAGCGGGTCGAAGAGATGGCCGAGCGGCTGCTCGCCAACCCGACGATCCACGACTACGACGTCGTCCTCCAGGAGGGTTGAGTCGGATGACCGTCGCAATCGTCCGGTTCGGCGGCTCGAACTGCGATCGGGATGTCCACCAGGCGCTCGCCTCGCTCGATATTGACGCCGAGATTGTCTGGCACCGCGATGGCCTGCCGACCGAGCTTGATGGCATTATCCTCCCCGGTGGTTTTTCCTACGGCGATTACCTCCGGGCCGGCGCGATGGCGGCTAACGCGCCCGTGATGGATGCGGTCACCGAGGCGGCGGCCGACGGCGTGCCGCTGTTGGGCATCTGCAACGGTGCCCAGATCGGCGCTGAGGCCGGTCTTGTCGCCGGAGCCTTTACCGTTAACGACACGACGCGGTTCCGGTGCGATCATGTCCACGTCCGTGTCGAAAACGCCGACACGCCGTTTACGCGGGCCTACGAGGAGGGTGAGGTCCTTGAGTTACCGATCGCCCACGGCGAGGGGCGTTTTGAGGCTGCCGACGAGACGCTCGCCGAGTTGCAGGCGGAGAATCGCATCCTGTTTCGATACTGCGAGCCTGACGGGACCGTTTCGGCGGCGGCCAACCCCAACGGCTCGAAGGACAACGTTGCCGGACTGCTCGGCGCCCGTGACACCACCGCGGTCGTGATGCCTCACCCCGAGCGTGCCAGTCTGCCCGATTTGGGGCTGACTGACGGCCGAGGGGTTCTTGCTGGTTTCCACCCCTGAGTCACTCGGCGAGCGGCTGGCTGTACCCGTGTTCGCGCTCGCAGACGGCCTCCCAGGTCTGCTGGCACGTACAGTCAACCTGCTCGAAGACCGACGGATCCCCGCGCAGTGAGAAGTCCTCGATGGCTCGCTCGACACGCTCGTCGCAGTCGCCACAGTTGTGTGGTCCACGATCCGATCCGGCACCGACCGGATCCGAGGTGACGATGGCGTCAACGTCGGTTGTTGCTTTGAGAACCGCGACGACCGACCACAGCCACGGTGGCCGGTAGCCGCCGTGGAAGTACTGTTCATCGACCATCGTGTACCGCTGGACGTTCGTTGGATTCATCGACACCGTATGACAGGCGTCGATGGTGCCACAGGCCCGGACCGAGTCGATCATGTCGTCGATGGCCTCCTGTTCGGTGAGAAACGGCGGCTTCAACAGCAGGTAAGCCTTGACACCAGCGCCGACCGCTGTGGCTGTTTCGCACGCACGCTCGAAGTCTGCAAAGCTGAAGAGCTTGTTCACGCAGTCCCGGCGGATGCGGTCGTCGGCCGTCTCAAGACCGATCGCGACATCAACGTCAATCGCCCGGGAGACAAATGGTTCGAGCCGGTCCGCGTCGACGAACTGTGGGAGTGATTCGAGGACAAGCCGCTCGCGGTCGCTCAGCCGCTGGGCGAGGCGCTCGCGGAAGGCCGGCGTGAGTTCGCGGTCGTCAAGTGCGGAGCCGGAGGTGTAGATCTTCACCATCGGCGCACGCTGATGGGCCTCATCGGCTTCGTAGGCTAGTGCCTGCTCGAGTTGAGTCTCAAGATCGGCCTCGGTGACCGTCTCGGTCGCCTCTGCGACGTAGCCACACATCGTACATCCGCCCTCGTCGGCCCACCGGCAGCCACCGGTGTTGAGAATGATCGTGAGGCTCCGCATGACGCCCTCGGGCGTGCGGTCGCGGTCCAGCCAGACCCGTGTGGGCTCATCCGGTGGCCCGGCGGTGTCGGCCTCGGCGCGCAGGCGGGACATTGCCCGGTTGTGGGCGGCCGTTCCCTGGCCCAGCGCGTAGGTCTCCGGTTCGCTCATGTTCACCCGGTGGGAGGCCGAGGCGTATAGCCGTTGGTACTCATCGCCGGGCACGCTGACTTTGTGCGTTGATACCCGAGTTCCTGCATGGACAATGCGGCGCTCGCCCGCCGGTGTCTCATGGCGGGAATCGATGCGGCTCGTCCCGGGACCGTACTGGGGGACCGCGTACAGGTTGACGACGCCATCCTCCGGATCACCCCGGTTGACGGCGACGCCCACACGGTGGATCTGACCGCTCACGATCGGGTGATCGTTGTCGGTGGGGGCAACGCAGCCGGACGGGTGGCCGCCAATCTGGAGGTCCTGCTGGGTGATTATCTTGATGGCGGCGTTGTCGTGACCGACACGCCGGCCGGGACCGACCGGATTCGTGAGGTCCGCGGTGCCCATCCGATCCCCTCGGAGACGGGACAACGCGGCGCCCGGGCGGTCCGTGAGCGCGCAATGACAGCGGGACCGGACGATCTCGTGATCGGCGTGCTCACCGGTGGCGGGAGCGCCCTCCTGCCGGCGCCCGCGGGCGACCTCTCGCTGGCGGACCTCCAGACAGTCACCGAGCGGCTGGTGACTGCGGGCGTTCCAATCGAGGCGCTCAACGCCGTTCGTAAGCACTGCTCGGCGATCAAGGGGGGACGCCTCGCACAGGATGCGGCCCCGGCGACAACCGTTGGAATCGTCTTCAGTGACGTGATTGGCGATCCCCCAGCGATTATCGCAAGCGGGCCGTTGAGCCCCGATCCTACCACCTACGAGGAGGCTCTTGCCGTGCTTGAACGCCACGGGGTTGACGCGCCGGCCGTCCGGGACCATCTTGAGGCCGGCATTGCGGGCGCCCATCCGGAGACGCCGACGACAGTCGACACCACGGTGTCGATTGTGGCCACCAACGACACCGCCGTCTCGGCGGCGGCCGAGGCGGTCCGCGAGCAGGGTGCCACCCCGACGGTCCTCTCGACCGAGATCGCCGGGCCGGCAGCGACGGTAGGCCGGACCCACGCCGCCATCGCGGCCGAGTGTGCGCGTACAGGCCGACCGACAGCGCCGCCGACGGTGCTGCTTTCGGGCGGGGAGACAACCGTCGCGGCCACAACCGGCGGTACCGGTGGGCCGAATCAGGAGTTTGTCGTGGCGGCGGCCGAGGCCCTAGCGGCCCGTGACCTCGATGCGTCGGTGGTCGTCGCGGCAGCCGATACCGATGGGATCGACGGCCCGACGGAGGCGGCTGGCGGGGTCCTCCTCCCCGATGCGCTTGACCCGTCGGCGGCCAAGGCGGCCCTTGACGCACACGACGTGACGCCGCTGTTGGCCGATCACGACGCACTGTTCGCGCCCGGGCCGACCGGAACGAACGTCAACGACCTCCGGGCGATTGTGATTGGCGATTAGCAGTCGTTGAAAACACAGAAGTTCCATTCAGCAAGGGGACGTGAGACGGCATTCTCACGCCGTCCGTACTGGCGCGAGCAATCGTGTAACAACTATCAACGCTCCTCGACGTGACGGACCTCGACGGCCACCCCACGCGTGCTCTCAGCCATCTCCGGGCCGGCCATCGCGGCCCGTCCGACGCCGAAGGCGCGCGGGCCCTCGATGACGACCTCGTCACCCGGACGGATGGGCTCGTCCGCGTCTATCACGCCCGGTGCGAGGACGCTTCCGTGGGGGACGAACGCGTCGATTTCGACCCGCGCGGTGGGCACGTCGCTGTCGACCCAGCGGCGGGCGCCGGCGAGCGTGAACGCGAGTGTACCATAGGCCTCGACGATGGCGGCGAGTTGCTCGCCAGAGCCGTCGGTCACCCGGAGGCTGGGGTATCGCCCCTCGACGGCGATGTCCTCGAAGATCGCGTCGCCTGCCCCCGGCCCGATCATGTAGTCGGCGATTGCCCGGACAATGGCCTTCCGGCGGACGCTCCGGGGATACTGGAGTTCGCCATCAAGGGCCGCCTCAAGCGCGGCCAGCGAGTCCTCGTCGGTCGGGTGATCGACGACGGTGTAGGTGACCTCGCGGTCGGTCGCCCGCTCGACTAGCGGCCGGTACTCCGGGGGAACGTGAGCGATGATCCGCGGATAGTCGGCGTTCGCGAGATAGGTCTCAAGCATGTCGGCGACAACGGCGAGCTCGGTTTCACTCCACTCGCCGGTGACGACGGCGTCGTAGTGCTGGGCGGGGTAGGTCAACTCGAGTTCGTCGGGGACGACCCCGAGTGGGCTGGTCAGCGAGACAATGTGGCCGCGGTAGTCGATGGCGTCGCGAAAGTGGCCGTGGCTGCGTGAGTCGCTGTAGGGCTTGTGCGCCGAACACGGGAGAAGCACGAGCGGGTAGCTGTCGAGGCGCGCGCGGTAGCGCTCCTGGACGCGGGTTGCGAACCGACGGACCGCGACACGATCCAACGTCTCGGCGCTGGCGGCGGTCAACTCCGCCCGGCGGATCAGCGGCGTCCGGGCCTCAAGATAGTCGTACTCCTGGTCGAGCCGACGCATGACGGCGGTGTGCCACTGCTCGTGACGGACCTGTCCCTCGATGTAGTCGCGCAGGCGGCCTTGACGGATGCGCGATCGGACGTCCGCGACGGTCGCCGCAAGGACGGCGCGGTTGTGTTCGACACAGGCCTCGCGATCGAACTCGGAAAGCGGGCGCTGACAGGCCGGACACGGACAGGGCAACGCGTCGAGGGCGTCGATCGGCGTGGCCCCCTCGCGGGTGAGATACCGGCCCTGGGTGCCGGCGAGGACGGCGGCGTCGGTATCAAACAGGTCGACGCCGGCGTACGCAAGAATCGGCACGTTCCCGGGCGTGGCGACACCCGGCAGGTACAACGCGGTGTCGGCCGGGATGGCCCGCCGGACGGTCGTGATGGCCTCAACGAATGCGCGAGCGTGGCCGACGATCCCGTTTGCGGTCGAGAGCACGTACGCGTCGGTGCCCTTGTCCGCTGCGGTCTCGGGGGTGATGACCGCCGCTGTTGGAGCGTCGAGAGCAGGGGTCGCGGGGTCGAAGGCATCCTGGACCTCCGCGGGAGTGCCGCTGGGGAATGCCCGATGGGGCAGGACGGTCAGCCGGTCAGGATCGCCCTCGGGCACCGTCCGCTCCTCGCTCCAGAGACTGCCGGCGTCCGCGATCACGTCGTCGACGAGCGCCGGCGTCGACAGCGGCGACTCAAGCCGCAGCTGGCCACACCGGGCGGCCCCGTCATGTTCGGTGACCTCGAAGAACTCGGTCATCGTTCGTGGTCGAACGCGCTGTCGCCGAGGAATGAGGTTATCGATCGGCCTGCAGATCGTGGGTATCGACGTCCGCCGGAAGCCTATCAAGAACGGACGCAGCCCAGCCGTCGTGGGCGACGGTGATGGCCGCCTCGGGGTTGGCATCGGCGAGGTGACAGACGCCCTCGATGGCCTGCTCGCGAGCCCGGCGATCGATCCGGTCGGGCAACTCGGCGTTGAGTGGATAGGTCTCCGCAAGCTCCGGTGGCACCGGCCCGAACGGCGGGCGTAGCGACCAGCAGGTCTCATAGCCCTCGTGGGGATCGCCTTGGGTGAGTAACACGGTATCGCCGACGTTGAGCCGTTTAAGCCGCTGGTGGTGTCGGTAGACCTCCGGGCGGTCGGCGCTCTCGGTGGAGGTGTAAAACAGCGGGGCCTTCGAGACGGGGTCGTGAGCCTCAAGAAACTCGACGTGCGAAAGGAGCGTCCGGTACCCCGAGAGCATCGCTGGGTGGGCTCGGGCGCGCGATTCGACCAGTTCGAGCAGCCGACCGGTCCGGATGGCCTGTTTCACGCGTCGAAGCTCAGCGTAACTCACATGCAGGTTGTGCCGGGCGAGGGCCTCCTCTCTGGCATCGGCGTCGAGTTCTCGGAGGGTCGTCGGCGTATGACGCGTGCAGACCGGACAGGCACAGGGGAGATACTCGAGATCCTCAAGCTGCCGGGTGCCCTCGACGGTGAGATAGCGGTCTTCGCGGGCGTACAGCGCGTAGGCAGCGGAGTCAAAGAGGTCACACCCCATGGCGGCAGCAAGGGCAAACATCATGGGGTGGCCGGCGCCGAAGAGGTGCACCGGACCGGCGGGTCCGAGCCCGCGTTTGGCAGCGACGACGAGGTCGACAATGTCGGCGAAGCGGTAGTCTCGTAACAGCGGGACCATCGCACCGATCGGAAAGACATCAAGACCGGTGTCGGCGGCGTGGGCGCCGGCGCGTTCGCGTAGCGCTGGAACCGTCGAGCCTTGGATCGGGGCGGTCACGAGCATGTCGCCGGTGTCGAGGCGGCTCGCGGTTGCCAGCCGCTCGCGGGTGGTCGCGAGGTCGGCCTCGGCCTGTTCGCGCTCGACATCGGGTGGGGTCGGAATGTCGACGGGTGTACCGATGTCGGCACCGATGGCGTCCTGGAAGGCGAGAATCTCCTCAGTATCAACATCGATATCGCCGTACTCCGCGAGCTGGAAGGCCCCTGAGTCGGTCATAATCGGGCCCGGAAATCCAAGCAGATCGTGCAGGCCCTCCTCGCGGGCCTGCTGGCGAAGGGTGTCGTCTTCGTGGATGATGTAGGCGTTAGTGATGATGATCTGCGCGTCGAACGCCGAGGCCAGCGTGGCCGGCGCGAGCGTGTCGAAGTTTGGATTGACGACCGGAAGCAACGCGGGTGTTTCGACGGTCGTCTCGTTGCGGGGAACGGTGAGTTCGCCGATCCGTCCGGCGGCGTCACTCGCATGCACCTCGAAACAGGCGTCCATTGTCTCGTATCAACCCGGAGGAGGCGCCTAAGGGCTTCGTTCGGCCAGCAGGTAGTAGCTTATCCCGAGGACGGCCCGCCCATCGCGGATGTCGCCGTCGCGGACGGCCTCGATGAACGCCTCGACGTCAGTCTCGGTGGCGCGGATGGTCTCGTCGTGATCGAGATCCTGATCGGCACTCGGGGTGCATCCATGAGCGACGTAGACGTGATGCTCCGAATCGGCGACGCCGTTGGCCGGTTCGACGGTCACGAGCGACTCGACGGTGTCGGCCTCATAGCCGGTTTCCTCGCGCAACTCACGACGGGCGGCGTCTGCAAATGGCTCGTCGGGTTCGACGGTGCCTGCGGGTAGCCCACGGTTGACCCGCTCGACGGGTTCGCGCCACTCCTCGATGAGCACGACCGTCTCCTCGTCGACAAACGGCAGAATGACGACCGCGGGCGGCTCGGAGAGGTAATCGAAGTCGGTCTCGGTGCCGTTGGGAAGACGGACCTGTTCGGTGATGATCTCGAATCCCGGACAGGTGTAGGAGGTCTCGCTCGTAATAGGCTCCCACGCCAGGTCTGAATCGTCCATACCGATTTGTCGCCCGCCGGCGGTATAGGCGTCGCGACTGCTCACTCCGTGAGCGGCTCGACGAGGCGGTCGTGGCCCTCGAAGAGCTCCTCGATGTCGGCTCGAAGCTCGTCGGCGGTCGCACAGAGCTCCTCGAAACGCTCGTCACCCTCAAGAACCCACTCGGGCTCCTCCTCGCGGAGCACCTCGATCTGTGCTCGGACCTGCTGGTAGCGTCGCACCTGCTGCTCGTAGGTCCGTTCGTCAGCCTGTTCAGCGATGGTCTCGAGGAGTTCCTCGGTCCCGACGGGTTTGGTGAGATACGACTCGAAGGGTAGCCCGGCGATATCGAGGTCGGGATCGACGGCAGTGACCATCACGACCCGCGAGTCGATGCCCTGCTCGCGAATCTCTTCGAGCACTTCGTCCCCGTGGAGTTTCGGAAGCCGCCGGTCGAGAATGACGACATCGGTCGTCTCATCGATGACCGAGAGCGCCTCCTCGCCGTCGGTTGCGGTCTCGACAGTGTACTGATCGCGGAGTGCCTCCGCGTAGAGTTCGGCGAGTTCGCGTTCATCCTCAACGACGACAACCGCCTGCTCCCCCCCAGTTGTTTCATCGTTCATATTACATAACTCGAAGGTCGGGCATCTTAGTTCTCCCGGCGCTCCGTCGACAGGCTGGCGTTGATCCACTCCTGTACGTCGTCGGCGCCAATGAACCCCTCCGCGCGGCGGTCGACGGGCTCGCCATCGGCAAAAAGCACGAGCAGCGGAACGCTCCGGACGTCGAAACGATCGATCAGCGGTGGATCGTCCCGCGGGTTGACCGTCCCGACGGGGATGGTCTCGCTGCGGGCGAGGACGCCGAGGACGGGCTCCATGCTCTGGCAGATGCTACAGCCCTCGGTGTAGAACTCGACGAGGGCGTGGTCGTGTGTCTCGACAAACTCGTCGAGCGCTTCAGCGTCTGCCAGTGCGGTCACGCGATCGGACACACCCATCTTGAGGGTGTCCGCACCATTGAACGTTCCGTCTACCCGCGCATCCGGCGGTGACAGCGGGCTCGCATCACCACCAGTCCAACGGCGAGCATGCCCACACCGACGGCCCTGACGCGATCCTTGGCAGCTGCCCGTGGCGTAAACTCGACGGCAAGAACACGGTCATAGCCCCACCGCGCCAGCGCCAATAGCCGCCCCGGGACTGCCAGGTGGAGGGCTCCGGCAATGATGAGTCCGAGACCGATCAGCCAGTCCGGCAGTCGGAGTGTGTCCATATGTACGAAAGTCGGGCCCGGGCAGAAAGCGGTTCCGGGCGGGGCAAACGTTAATCCTGTTGGACCACATAGGAAATAATACCATGATGGCCCCGACACACGCGGTCGCCGGTGCCGCGCTTGCCCTCCCGTTGCTCGCTATCTCGCCGGAGTTGGCACTTGTCGGTGGGCTTGCCGGCCTGCTCGGCGGGATTGTGCCGGATCTCGATCTGTACGCCGGCCACCGGCGCACACTGCACTTCCCGGTCTATGGGTCGGCCCTTGCGCTGGTGGCGCTTGCCATTGCCGTTGTTGTCCCGAGTGTACTCACCGTCGCGGTGGCGTGGTTCCTCTTGGCGGGGGCGGTTCACTCCGCCAGCGACGTGATCGGCGGTGGCCTTGAGTTGCGCCCCTGGGAGGGGACCTCCTCACGGGCGGTGTACGATCACTACCGCGAGCGGTGGCTCCCGCCCAAGCGGCTGATCCGGTACGACGGCGCTCCCGAGGACTTCGCGGTGGCGTCGCTCATCGGCGCGGGTGTCATCGCCGGATTCGGCCCGGGATCGCTTCTGGGGTGGTTGACCGGCGGGCTGCTCGCTGCCGGACTGCTCTACACGCTCGTTCGCAAGCGGCTGCCGGAAATGGCTGACTGGATTGCCCCGCGGCTGCCGCCGGTGCTCCGGTCGTATCTGCCCGAGCGGTATCACTGATTCTCGGTCACCCAGGCGTCCGTGGTCGCTGGGCCATGCGTTAGGTGGCTTCGCGTTCGCTCGGACACGACGGCGGACGCCTACGGTTGATCGAGAAACTGCTTTCGGAGACGGTCAGCGAACGCGCTGAGATAGACCTGCCCTCCGAGGCCAACGACGAGTGCACCGACGATATTGAACGTGAGGTCGGTGATAGTGTCCTCAAGGCCATACTGTGCCAGCGGCATCGTCACCTGCGTCCGGCGGGCGATCTCGTCGAGTGCGAACTCGAAGAGCTCCCAGAGGACGCCGAGTGCGAGGACGAAGATCACGAGATAGATTGTCAGCACTCGCTGTGGGAGATCGATGCGCTCGGAGTGCAGATCGAGTACCCGCACGACGACGTAGCCGGTGGCGGCGACGAGAGAGGCCGAGAGGACGTGTGTAAGGCTGTCCCACCAGCCGACCTGTCGGTACAACCCGGAGGTGCCAAGGGCGTGCAAGCAGACGGCGGTGGTGATCCACAGCGTGAGTCCCGGCGCGAGAACCACCCGCCAGTTCGCCCGGAGCAGGGCCGGTAACAGAGTCACGAGAAACCCGATGGTCGCGTTCGTGATGGTCCGGGGAGCCCCAACGAGAAGGCCGTAGCCGGCGAGGGCGAGCAGGAGGGCCTGCATCGTTCGGGTGAGCCCACGGGCGTGTCGCCCGACAATCCGGACGACCAGGCGAAGACGACTCACGATGGCCCCTCCCAGTCTCGCCTCCGGAGGTGCCGGACCCGGTCGTGGAAGTACGCCGCGAAGAGCCCGCCCGCCAGCACGCCGGCGACGGCCGCCCACGCGAATTCGATCATGAGTGCGGTGTTGTCGACAAGGGTGGCTGTCCCGAGCCACCGGTCGAGATGAAACCGCAGCACCGCCCAGAGACCGGCGACGGCAAGGGTGGTCATCGCGACGGAGACGACCGCGAACCAGTGGGTAATGGTGATTGGTCCGAAGACGTGCAACTCGGCGCTGATGAGCAACGCGAGGGCGGCGATCGAGAGGTAGGTCACGACCGGGGCGGTGGTCGTTACCCCGATGGTGCGCAGGCTGATCGGAATTGACGCTATGGCGAGCAACTCCCAGGGGACCATTACCCACGGCGACCCTCGCAGGATCGGCGGCACAATCACTACGACCAGCGTTGTTAGGACAACGACGAGCCACGACCAGTCGCCCTCGGTGAGGCTCTCAAAGATTGCGCCGACGAAGAGGACGACAATGAGCCACCCGACCAGCGCGTTGCGGCGGCTGTCAGTAAACAACGCCTCAAGCTGGTCGTCGGGCATCGTCCGGTTGGTCGTTGTTTCGACATAAATGAGCTGTGTCGAGTCACAAGGTTCAACCACTTTCCATCGTCGATAGTCGCTCATGTACCAGGATGCGACGCTGGCGTTTCTGGCGAGCGGACACCTCCTTGGCTTCGCGATCTTCTTCGAGCTTGCGGCCGCCGAGGGAGCAATCGGCACGGTCTGTGCGTTCGGAGCGGCGATTGCCTTCCTCGTGGGGGTCGGCATTGAGCGCTCGCTACTCTCGCTTCGGTGAACCCCCGGATCGGCTCTGTGCGGTGTCGGGATGGTCGATTTCCGTGCGAATACACCATCGAACTGTCCGGACGGTCGCTCGTACGGCGCATTCGACCGCGAATCAACATTTGTTTACCACAGTCGCCGATAACAGGATATATTCCAAGGGTTTATCCGTGTACTCGGCCTTTGTTTAGTCACAATGTCAAACGGAGAGGTTGATTTCTTCAACGACACTGGCGGCTACGGATTCATCTCGACGGCGGACTCCGAGGAGGACGTGTTCTTCCACATGGAGGATGTTGGCGGTGAGGATCTGACCGAAGGCACCGAGCTCGAATTCGACATCGAACAGGCCCCCAAGGGGCCCCGAGCGACAAACGTCGTTCGCATTTAACCACGCGTCATCCCGTCGCCTCCGGGCGACACGACCGACGTATTCTTTCGTATTGCATCGCTCTGTGAGCAACGGCTCTTCTCAGTCGGCGGTGCTCACGACAAGCATGTGTACACTCCGGTATAGATGAGTGGCGGCGGTGCCGATCAGTCGCTGAGGGTGCGTCCGAGCTCCTCCTTGTCGCGGCCGCGGTGCCACCCAAAGAGCCACTCGTTAATGTTGAGTCGCTTGCCAGGGTTTTCTTGGATGTAACCGGGGGTCTGGAAGTAGTTCACGATAGTGACCAGAAGGACGCCGCCGAAGGTATTGCCCAGCAGGACGGGCAGGATGAAGCCGGTGGCCCCGGCGAGGAGGCTGGCCTCGCCAAGGAAGACGAGGTACATGACCTCCGTGCTTGAGACGACAACGTGATACAGGTTGCCCATCGGGATGGCCAAAAACGCCATGTACACGAGCAGAAAGCGTGCGGTGGCGTTGCGAACGCCGAAGTCAAGCCAGACGACACCGGCGACGATTAGCCCGGCGAAGGCCGCCTTGAAGAAGAGCGTGCCCGACGGCGTGGCGATGCCGCTCTGGGCAATTCCGATTGCGGTCTGGCTGACCTCCGGAGAGAACACCCCGCCGTAGGCCAGTGCGGCGGCGCCGAGGCTGGCGCCGATGAGGTTACCGATGAGGACGATTCCCCACATCGCGAGCATCGATGGCACGCTTGCCATCCGCTCGATCACCAGTGCGACCGGCGGCAGGGTGTTCTCGGTGTATAGCTGGTAGTTACCCAGGATGATATAGACGAAGCCAATGGGGTACAACAGCGCGCCAACGACCGGCAGACCGTTTGACGCCTCGGTCATTGAGGCGTACAACAACACGGTGAGCGTGATCGCGAAGCCAGCGGCGAGGGCGCTGAAGAAGAGTTCGCGGAAGCTCCGCGAAATCTCCTCGTCGGCATCGACAATCAAGCGCTCGAAGATCTCCTCGGAGGTAAACCGGTCTCTCAGAATCGAATTGTCGGACAGCTCGCGGCCGGTATCGGGTTGACTACTCATTCGATGATACAAGTGGTACGGCCCGAACATACTTAGGCACTATCTTGTCCTCGCCGTGACGACGGGTGTTGTCGGGCCTGCAACGCGGGAGGGGCTTTTTCCGACGGGCGGCTCCATAGTCATCTCACATGGAGATCAACGGGCCCGACGGCCCACTCGGCGTGGCCATTGCCCTGCTGGTGAGTCTTGGCGTCGTCGGCTTTGGCGTCTACAGTTACGTCGGCCAGGCCCAGGCGCTTGATGACACCGAGACGGTGTCGGCGACGATCGTCGAGACGGCGATCGACTCAGACACCCACCGTGGCGACACCGACTACACGCCATCGGCGACGTTCACCTACACCTACGAGGGGTCGACCTACACGACAACGAACCTCTATCCCGGGCCGGTCTCAAAGGAGTTCGATACCCGCCAGGCGGCACAGGAGGCCCTGTCGGGGCTTGAGACGGACGCGTCAACGACGGCCTATGTTCCTGTTGACGCCCCACGGAAGGCCTTCCTGACGGACACCCGCAGCAACAAACCGCTGGTGTTCATCGTTCTCGGGCTCCTGGTCGGTGGGGTCACGGTTGTGCAGACGATCCGGAATTGAGGCTACATGCGTTGTCTCCCTGATCACTCGGGCTCGCCGGTGGCCGTGGCGACACGGGCAAGCCCCTGTCCGATGATGGCCAGCGTGCCGAGTGCGAGTGCGATCAGAACAATCCATCCAGACGATCCGTAGCCCTCGACCTCGATTTTGACGGCCCAGAGCATCAACAGGATGCTGAACAGAAGCGTATCGCGCGTGAGGGACATACACTGATCTGGTGGCGAGTGACATGAGAACGCCCGGCCTGTGTTGCCGGTGCTGCAACGGG
>CAZFMU010000006.1:0-20534 GCA_964520165.1 uncultured Salinarchaeum sp.
AACAACTGGAAGTTTTCCTCGATTGCTCCGAGATACGCCCGTGCCTCCGCGGCCGCTTCTTGACCCTGGTGTTGCGTGCGGGCCATCTGATCGATGATAACCCGCTCCTGTCGGAGGATCGCAATCGCCTCAAGAACGCGTTCATCGTCCTCGAACCGCTCGGCTGCATCCAGGGCGTCGATCGCCGCTCGGGCGGTATTGACTACCGGCACGAAGTCGAACGCCTCGGATGCCGACGAGATCGACAGCACCGTGGCATCGTCGGCGTCAGCCGACGCGACGTACTGATTGAGTGCGGCCTCAAGATCGGTCTTTGCCGGCTGGATCGCCTCAAGCTCACCCAGCGCCGGTTCCGGCTCGGGCTCGTCCGTTTCGTTGGCTGCCGGCGGCTCGGTCTCGTTGTCAACGTCCGCGTCGTCGCTCGCGTTGGTTTCGTTATCCGGTGGCGGCGTTTCCTCGCCGTTGCGTTGGAGGCTATCGACACAGCCGGCCAGCGAACTCACCCCGGCCACCCCGGCCAGCATCCGGCGGCGAGAAGTCATGATACCAAATCTAACGGGTTCGTGGTTAAAAATGACAGGCAGACGGCGGGCTGCTACCACGTCGCCTGCTTGGCTCGCTTATCCGCGGTGAGGCCTCACTCCGTGTAGGTGTCCTTGGTCTGACCGTCGATCTTGAAGTCGATCCGAAAATCCCCGCTTTGGAGCGCCTGCTCCTGGGTTGCGGTAAGGTCACCAAACTCGCCCAGCGCGACCGTCTCAGTGGCGCGTTCGCCACCGGTGACAGTCACCTCGCGAGACGTGCTGAATCCCTGACTCACTTCGCCACCGAAGCTGGTCTCGACGCTGAGTGTCGCCGTTTGTGTCTGTTCGCCGATATTCTCGACGGTCGCGTCAACGAAGATCGTCTGGCCCTGTGAGTATCCCTCGCCGGTCACCGTGAGCTGGTCGGCTGCCGTTGGCCCGGTGAGCACCATTACGCCGGCGACAATGGCGCCGAGCGCAAGCAGACCAACGCTACCGATAATCAGGTACTGTCGGGGCACGTCCGGGAGCGCTATGGCGGCCTCGCTCCCGTCGTCGGTGGGTGTGGCAGTCTGTCGGTGTCGCCAGTAGCGGGTCGCGACCGCCACACCGCCAGTTGGTACGGCGATGAGCAACACCGGTAGAAGGTACTGGCCGGGGTTAACCGATCCGTTGCCACCGGTCGTTCCGGTCGTCCCGCTGGCACTCCCCCCACCGGCGGAAAGCACCGCGATGCCGATCACGAGGATAACGAGGACGAGCACCATCATGAGGAGGTAGCCGACTGCGGTCCCGACGAAGACGAGCCCGTACTGTGGAGTGTCAGCGTCGTCTCGGGGCGGTTGGGCCCCGACAACGGCGGCAACGATCGGGCCCGTGAGCAGTGCAAACGCGATAACCAGTAGCGCGAACAGCCCGGAAAAGAGGGAAGCGCCTCCGCCAAGCGCGCCGAGCATGACAACGCCGGTCAGCCCCAGTCCGACGCCGACGATGCCGAACAGCCCAAGCGGATAGCCGATCGACCGTGTGAGTGCGCTCACCGATGTGGATGACATGAGACGCTATTCGGGCACAGACGCTTAACAACTCCCCCGGATCGTTGTCCTTAGGTCGCTGTGCCTCTGCCGGAGTGCCTTCGATCCCGACGTGTGAGTGGCGACCGTCAAGCGAAGCATTCTTCCCGGGATTTTCCATCGATCATTCATGAGCGTCGGAGACGAGATTTCGCGTGTCGCTCGTGTCGCAACGAAGTACTTCGTCGTCTGGGTGATCGCCGCCGCCGGACTTGCGTTGGTTGTCCCGGACGCATTCGTTCCGATCCTCGATTATGTCAATCCGCTGTTGGGGCTCATCATGCTCGGCATGGGTCTGACCCTCCAGCCCGAGGACTTCCGCCGGCTGATCGCCCGGCCGGTGGATGTCGGGATCGGTGCGGTCACTCAGTGGCTCGTGATGCCACTGGCCGCCTACGCGCTGTACGTCGCATTTGATCTGCCCGACGCCATTGGCATCGGTCTGATCCTTGTCGGTGCAGCCCCCGGTGGAACGGCCTCGAACGTGATGACCTACCTCGGGCGGGGGGATGTCGCCCTGTCGGTCGCGATCACGACGGTCACTACTCTTGCGGCCCCGATCGTGATGCCCGCCTGGACGCTGTTCATCCTTGGCGAGACGATTGATGTCACCTTCATGCAGATGTTCACGAGCATTGTCCAGATCGTCATCATCCCGGTTATCGCCGGGTTCGCCATCCGGTATGTCCTTGATCGGTCGGCACCACGGGCGGCCGAGATCGGTCTGGACGTGTTCCCCGTCATCAGTGTCGCGGCGATTGTCGCCATTGTCGCCGGTGTTGTCGGGGCGAACGTCAGCAACATCCTGACGGCCGGAGCGCTTGTCCTGCTGGCGGTCGTGTTGCACAACGGTATCGGCCTCGGTGCCGGCTACGGTGTTGGCCGCGCCTTTAACATGCCACCCGACCGGACTCGGACGACCGCCTTCGAAGTCGGCCTCCAGAACAGCGGCCTTGCGGTTGCCCTCGCGACGTCGCTGTTCGATCCCGCAGCGGCCCTAATTCCCGCGCTGTTCAGCGTCTGGCACAACGTTACCGGTCCGGCGCTCGCGAGTTACTTCACCTGGCGCGACGATACAGCCGGTGGGGCGCGCGCCGCAAGCGCGGACTGACGGTTAGGTGTCAGGCCCCCCACCGTTCGGTGGCGTCCGGTTGTCGCTTGCGTTGGTCGAGCCGTCAGAGCCACCTGCCGGTCCGCCGACCTCCTCGACGGTGACATCCCGGCCGGCGACGCCACTCTCGCTAATCACCGGCTGGAGGTTGTACTCGCCGGTCTGACCCCTCTCGACAACGGTGATGTCGAAGACGAAATCAAGCGCCTCCCCGGCGACCACCTCGAAGGAGGTCGTGATCTGGAGCTTGCCGCTTGGGAGCATCACCGAAACCGACTCGCCGTCGACAACACCGTCGACCTCGCTTGCGTATAACTCGATTTTGGTGTACGTACCGGCAGGCAGGGTGTCCTCAAGAATCGGCGTCGCCTTGTCGCCGACCACCTCAGTCAGATCGACGCTGGCGCCATCAAGGTCGCGGATGAAAAAGCCAGGCTGGCTGTCGTCGTCCGTCTCGTTGTCCGTCGCCTGGGTCGTATTGGCCGACTGGTTGGTGTCCGGATCCCGTGTCCGGTTCGTCTCTCGGGTTTGGTTGGTGTCTGTCTCGTTGTCCGGGATTGCAGCCGAGCTGGCCGGGAAGATCCGGGCCTCGCTGAAGGTAACCGTCAACGAGTCGAACGTCTCGATAGCTGCCGGCTGATCGCTGATCAGAAGCCGGAATGTGCCCTCCGTACTGCTTGTGTCGGTCCCGTCTTCGGTCTGGTTGGCGTCGGCATCCTGGCTTGTACACCCAGTCAGTAGGACGAGACCGGCACCGCCGACAGCCGAGAGCAGTGTCCGTCGTCCGATGCTGGTATCACTGGCGTCAGGACAGTGTGACGACATCGCCTGTGGTCTTGATCAGACGGGATGAAAATACCGGGGGATCACAGCGCATCGCTACCAATGAATCGGCCAACACAAGACATCCTCTTCCCCGGCGCACCCGCCGAGTGACGCTCATCGAGAGTCCATCTCTACCCCGATCAGCGATCCGCACCTCGGGCGCGCACCGCCAGCACCGACAGATCCGAGAAGGGACTATCCTCGTCGTCGGCCATCGCCGCCAGTGCCGCAAGTGGCTGGCGCGTGATCGTCTCGTCCTCGTGGGTCAGCCGCTCAAGCACCAGCGTCTCCAATTCGGGATCAGCGCCGGCCTCAAGCAGTCGCACGGCGATGTCCTCGGGCATCAGATCGAACGGCCGTGGCAGGACCAGGAGGTGACGCTCGCCGACAGCCGCGCCCAATCGATCAAGCTCGGCGTTCACGTCGCCGCTTTTGTGCAGTGTAACAAACAGCGTCTCCTCTAACGGCGTGCGCGCCCGGCTGGCGGCCATCTGGATGGCCGAGATCCCGGGAATGACCCGTACCGGTCGGTCCACTGCCGCCTCGACCTTTCCGAGGAACTGGTACCCTGAGTGGTTCGGATCGCCCATCAACACGGCTGTTCCGCTCGCACCCGCGGCCACCCGCTCACCGAAGGTTGCGAGCGTCTCGGCCTCGTCGGCGTACCCACACGTAAGCCGGTCGCCGGTGATCGCCGATTCAACCGCCTCAACGACGGCCTCGAATCCGACGACGACATCAGCCTCGGCGATCGCCTGCCGGCCGCGTGGGGTCAGAAACTCGGGGGTCCCTGGACCGATACCAACCGCGTAGACCGGCGCTTCCGGGGCCGTTGGCTCCGGCGTCGCGGCAGCGCGTGTGGCCGGATCCGGCCCGGCGTCGAGGTCGTAGTCGGTCATAGTGTCACCTCCCCGGCGTCGGCGTCGGTAGCGACGTGGATCAACTCGTTCGTCAGGGCGGCCGCAAGGCCACTGCCGCCGCGTCGGCCGACGTTCGTGACCGTCGGCACGCCTGTTGTGGCGCCGACCTCGCGCAGGCGCTTGCGGCTCTCGGCTGCCCGCACGAACCCGACGGGTGTCGCAACCACCACTGCTGGCCGCGTCCCCGCTTCGATCCGGTGGGCGAGCGCTAGCGCTGCCGTTGGGGCGTTGCCGACGACGACGATCGCATCGTCGAGTTGCCCGGCATCATCGAGGGCAAGCATGCCCGCGGCCGTTCTGGTGATTCCCTCCTCGGCGGCGATTTCCTCACCGCTTCCAAGCGCGGTCGTGAGTGGACAGTCGTGACCACGTGTGGTGATGCCCTGTCGTGGCATCGTGATGTCGGTCACAATCGAACGCTCGGCCTGGACGGCTGTTGCTCCTGCCCGAACCGGGTCATTCTGAAACCGCATGAGATGTTGGAACTCGGGATCGCCGGTTGCGTGGACGGCCTTCTGTTTGAGCCGTCCCGCAAGGCTGTCGTCATCGACAAGGGCCTTGACCCGTCGCATGCTCTCCTCGGCAATCGACGCCCCTTCGGAGGTCGTCGCGCCGAGATCGACGTAGGGATCGTCGTTACTCATCGCCTCGGCCCTCCCGAGAGGTGGTCTTGGCCTCAAGATCGCCCTCGACCGAGAGCGCGACATCCCGTAGCCGGTCGGCCATTGACTGATCGGCACTCCAGAGGTCGCGGTCGATTGCCTCAAGCAGCGTGTCGGCGATGCTCTCAAGCGCCCACGGGTTGACATCTCGGAACCAGTCCTGTCGGTCCTCATCAAGGGCGTACTGCTCGGCGATATCCTCCCACAGCCGGTCGCTCACCGCGTCGGTTGTGGCGTCCCAGCCCAGGGCGATGTCGACGGTTGTCGCCAGGTCGCCAGCGCCCTTGTAGTCGTGTGCTTCCATGCTCTCGATCCAGTCTGGATTGAGTACTCTCGTGCGCATCGTCTTTCGGAGTTTCTGTTCGTTCGTGTAGACCTGTGGGCGGTCCGGATCGCTCGCGTCGCCAACGTAGGCGGCCGGTGCCTCCCCGCGGCGGTCGGCGACCGCCCGCTGGAAGCCGCCGTGAAACGCATACCAGTCGGAACTGTCGAACTCGTCTTGTTCATCGGTGTCTTCGAGCTTGATCGTCGCCTCGATTGTCGTGAGCCGTCGCTCGAAGGCGTCGTGTGCGTCGGTGACCTCCCCGTTATCGTCCATCGCATAGCCACCCCACTGGACGAACACATCGGCAAGATCGCTATCGTCCTCCCAGTGGCCGGTGGTGATCGCCTTGTTCGTGCCCGATCCGTACCCGCCGGGGCGGGTCGTGAACACCCGTCGGATCGGCCCTTCGCTGTGCTCGTTGGTGACGTGCTTGCGGACGAAATTCTGCTCCGGTGGCTCCGATAAGTCGGCCACCGTCTCGATTGCCTCCTGGACGATCCCGGCGGCCCCAGGAAAGGCGTCGCGGAACAGCCCGGAGACCCGGAGGGTCACGTCAACCCGAGGGCGGCCGAGTTCTGCAAGTGGGATCGGGTCGACGCCCTCAACGCGCCCGGAAGCCGTCCAGACCGGCTTGACGCCCAGAAGCGCGAGAGCCTGAGCGATGGTTTCGCCGTTCGTTCGCGCGGTCGGGGTTCCCCACGCGACGACGCCAACCTCCTCTGGCACTTGTCCGTGTTCCGCGCGATGACGATCAAGCATCGTCTCGGCAACACGCCTGCCGACGGCCCAGGCTGCTGTGTCCGGGATCTTCCGGGGATCCAGGGTGTAGAAGTTCCGGCCGGTCGGCAGTAGGTCGACGCCACCGCGCGTCGGTGCGCCACTGCCACCCGGGGGGACGTACGCACCAGCCAGTGCGTCTGCGACACGCGGCAACTCCGCGGTCGCCCCGCGCACCCGCGGCACGACCGTCTCACAGATATATACAAGAGCCTGTTTGAGCCGTTCGGTGGCTGCAGGCGCAGGCGTTGTTTCCCCAAGCGGCTCGACGGTCGCCGCGATTGACGCGCACGTCGACGGATCGACCGCAAACTCCGCCTCGGCCAGGCGTTCGACCAATCGGACGCTCGTCTCGTACACCCGGTCGGCGGCCTCCGCGTAAAACATCCCGAGCGTCTCGTCGTAGGCCTCCGGGCTCGTCTCCATCGCCTCAACGGGCACGCCCAGCGCTGCGGCGACAGTCCGGCGCAGACTCGGTCCATCGGCGTTCTCAAAGCGCGTGAGGGCAACGAGGTACTCCACGAGGGCGTCACCCGATGGTGGCTCGCCAAGGGTGTGCAGTCCCATCCGGATCTGTGTTGTCTTCAGATCCGTGAGATACTCATGGAGCTCTGCGGCCAGGGTATCTGCCTTGACCGCGTGGACATCCTCGATCCCGATGTCGGCCCCTAGATCGGCGTCCGCGACGGCCTCGCGGATCGCGCCAGCGAGCTGTGACTGCCGGTCACGCGGGCCATCCTCTCGTGTGAGCCTGCGATACTCCGCAACGAGGGATTCGAGCTCCGCGAGTTCGTCGTAGGTGCCGGCGGCACGCATCGGCGGCGTCAGGTGATCAACGATGGCGGCGTAGGACCGGCGTTTGGCCTGGGCGCCCTCGCCGGGGTTGTTCACGATGTACGGGTAGACGTTCGGGAGCGCGCCGATCAGCTGATCGCCTGCGCTTGCGGCGTCCAGTCCAACGGTCTTTCCTGGGAGCCACTCGAGACTGCCGTGGGTACCCAGGTGAACAACGGCATCGGCATCGAAGCGCCGACGGAGCCACGCGTAGAAGGCGACGTACTCGTGTGGGGGGTACAACGCGGAGTCGTGATAGATCGTCTCGGGATCGGCCTCGAAGCCCCGCGGTGGCTGGATGCTTACGAGCACGTTTCCAAAGCGCACACCTGGAATCGCAATGGCGTGTTCCGGTGGGGCACCCCACGCTGTGACGATTTCCTCGGCGAGATCGTCGTTGAGCGCCTGAAACCACTCGCGGTAGGTCTCAGGCTCGATGACATCAACGCTCGTGGCGCGGATCTCCGCGGGATCAACCCACCGCCCGTCAGCGGTCAGCTGCTTGACGATCATCTCGATTAGGTGCTGACCATCCGCAGGAAGATCCTCAACGGCGTAGCCTGCCGCATCAAGCTGTTTGAGTAACGCGTGAAGACTTGCCGGTGTGTCCAGTCCAAACGCCGTCCCGATGCCGTCGTCACTGGGCGGGTAGTTGTGTAACACGACCGCGATGTCCGTTTCTGCGGTGGGCTGTCGGCGGAGTCGCGCCCAGTTGACGGCAAGGTGTGCCACGTGGGTGATGCGATCGTCAATCGGTCGGTGGTAGGTCGGCGCCGTCCCATCGGTGTCGGTCCTGGCCCGTTCCTTGCCGCTGATCGGGTGGGTGATGACCGCTCCGTCGAACTCCGGGAGGGCCACCGAAAGCGCGATCTCGAAGCCGTCGAGTCCGATGTCGCTTTCGGCGTATGCCGCCCGCGACTGCATCGTGGTGATCGCCTGGAGGACCGGTACACCCAGCTGGTCGAGAAAGACCTCCGTGGCCCGCTCGCCCTCGTCGCTGGCGTCCCGACCTCGTTCGTCCATCGACAACGAGAACATAAACGACGAACAGACGGCATCGACGATCGGTCGGCCGTCATCGCTGAACCAGTGCGTGGCGACCCACTCGGCGTCGCGCTGTTCGTCAGCAACGGGCGTGGTGAACACCGGCAGCGCGTTCGCCCCCGCCGCCTCAATCGCCTGCACGAGCGCGTCGATATACGCGGTATTCTCGTTGGTCCAGTGTGACTCATAAAACCAGATCCCGACCGTCGGCCGGTCCTCATCGAAGGTCGCCGTGAGCCCAGCGTAGTCCGTTCCCGGATGTTCCGGGTGGTACACGCCCGTCTGGGGCAGGTCGACGGGATCGTCGTACGCGATGTCAGCGGCCGTCGCCGCGTCGATGGCACACCGGAGGGCATTGGCGATGTTGATCGCACCGCCGGCCTCGAAGTAGGTCTCAAGGCGCTCGCGAACCGCCGGATCGCCCGTCGTGTCGGTGACTGCCTCAGTAGTGCCGCTGCTTGTCACGAACAGCGGGACGTCGGCGGCATCAAGTTGCTCACGGACCGCATCGTAGGCTGGGAGTCGGTGATCGGATCCGTGCAGCCAGAAGAGCACCACGTCTGTTTCCACCAGCCGATCGGCGAACGACCGGGCGGCGTCGGCGCTCTCAATGTCCGAACCGGCCCTCACGACGCACTCAATCTCCGTGAGTCGCTCGCGGGCCCGCGCGACAGCCGGCAACTCCTGATCAGTCGCCGAGTAGAGCCCGACGGAACGCATCCTTATTAACTCTGGCTTGCACTAATACAAGTATGGTTGGGTTCCGGGAGACGGCGTCGGTCCCATTCCCGGCGATCGTTGGTCAACAGCACCTCAAGCGGGCGCTGTTGGCGGTGACAGTCAACGATGCGCTTGACGGGCTGTTGATCCGTGGGGAGAAAGGCACGGCCAAGTCGACGGCCGTCCGAGCCTTAGTCGAGTTACTCCCGAACCAGCGGGCTGTCGCGGACTGTCCCTACGGGTGTCCCCCAGATGACCCCGCCGCCCAGTGTGCCTCGTGTCGCGACCGAATCGATCCGCCTGTCGAGGAGCGTCCGGTACCGCTTGTGACCCTTCCGCTGGGGGCGACCCGTGAGCGCATCGTGGGCTCGCTTTCGGTTCAGGACGCGCTTGACGGCGAGATGGACTTCGACCCGGGCGTCCTCGCCGCCGCCAACCGCGGGTTTCTGTACGTTGATGAGGTGAATCTGCTTGATGATCACCTCGTGGATGTGCTCCTTGATGCGGCCGCCAGCGGCATCAACCGGGTCGAGCGCGACGGCATGTCGGTGACACACCCGGCGGAGTTCACGCTCTTGGGCACGATGAACCCCGAGGAGGGCGACCTCCGGCCGCAACTTCGCGACCGCTTTGCATTGCAGGTGCGCGTCGAGGGCAGTGACGATCTCGATGAACGGGTGGCGATCATGGATACCGCGTTAGCCCCCGACACAACCCCCTCGACCGAGACACAACACGCTATCGCGCGCCAGCGCAACCGGATTCAGTCCGCACGAACCCGGATCGATGACGTGACTCTCTCCTCTGAACACAAGCGCACAATCGCAGCGGTCTGTGCCGATGCCGACGTTGATGGCCACCGGGCGGACATCGCGGCGGCGCGAACCGCCATCGCGTTTGCCGCTCTTGAGGGCCGCGAGACGGTCACCGAGGACGATCTTCAGGACGCCCTTGCGCTAGCGCTGCCGCACCGTCTCCAGAGCCGTCCCTTCGAGGATGCTCCCGATACGGAGGACATTCTTGAGGATCACTTTGCGGAGGGATCCTCCACAGATGAGGCGTCCGACACTCAGGAGTCCGCTGATTCATCTGCTGAGGAGGGGGCCAATGACGAGACGACAGACTCCCGCGGTGAGAACACCGGGCCCAACAGTCAGCACGCCGACGCGTCGTCAGAGTCAAACGGCGATGATGCTGATCCTGCGCCAACGGCTCCCGGCGAGCGCACTGACGACGGTGCGCCGGTCGCCTCGACGCGACAACCGGCCTCAGTCGGCGACGGAGCGGCTCCCGACGTAGCCGAAGAGTCACTTGAGACAACGGCCGAACGCACTGAGACAGGCCGCGTGCACACGACCGAATCTCCGGATGCGATCGGTCCACGGGTTCGAACCACGGCCGCGACCGACGGCGACGATATCGATGTCCCGGCGTCGCTCCGCTCGGCCGCGACAGACGGTCGCTCAGAAATCGAATCACGTGACCTGCGTCAGGCGGTCAACGCAGGGTCAGCGGCCGCACTGATCGTCTTTGCCGTCGATGCGAGCGCATCGATGCGACAGGCCTTCGAGGCCGCCAAGGGGACCGTCATGGATCTGTTGCGCGACGCCTACCAGGCCCGTGATGAGGTGGCGTTTGTCGCCTTTGCCGGCGAGGAGGCCGAGGTACTTCTTCCCCCGACCGACAGCGTCACGCTCGCGGCGCGCCACCTGAAGGATCTGCCAACGGGTGATCGGACGCCGCTGCCGGCCGGACTTGAGGCCGTTACCGACCTTGTCGAGACTGCTGACGCGCCGGCCAGCGTTGCCGTGCTGGTGACCGATGGCAAGCCGAATGTCGCCGAGGGGAGTCCAACCGCGGCAACCCGATCGGCAGCCAAGTCACTCGGACGACACGTCGATCAGACGCTCCTCGTCGACACGGGCGATCCGACAGACCGTGGCCGACTGGTCGAACCCATCGTGGAGGCGACCGACGGACGCCGAATTCCGATTGACCAACTCACCCCAACCGCAGTCCGGACCGCAACCGACCAGGCGGTCGACACCGACTGATCTAGAGGGCCTCAATGGGAGTGTTCGCCGTGGCTGTGTGTCGCCTCTTCCTTGTGTGAGTGCTCGTGTCCTTCCTCACTGTCGTGACTATGTGAGTGCCCGCCGTGATCGTGGCTGTGCTCGTCACTGACGTGTGCAAGCGTGTGCTCAAGTGATTCGACGAACGCCGTCTCGCCGCCAACCTCGTCCTCGAAGTCCGCCAGTGACACTTTGTACTTGCAGGTATCACACGACATCGAGACCGCTCCGGTGCGGGCCTCTTCGATCCGGTCGACTAGTACGTCGATCATCCGCTCGTCGATTCCGAGCACGTCTGTCGTGGCCGTCTCGATTTCCGGGTGCTTTGTGTCGAACTCCGCCACCCAGTCGATAATCCGCTGGTTCAACACTCCGTCGCCGAGCATGTAGGGGACGACAATGACACCGTCGGGGTCGTGCGCGGCGAGTCCGGCGAGCGTCTCATCAAGCACCGGGTCGGTGATGCCAATAAAGCTCGGCTCAATCCGTGCGAACGCCCGTCCCTCGTAGACGAGCCGCGCGAGCCGGTAGGCCTCGGCGTTCGCATCCGGATCGCTCGATCCTCGCGAGCAGAACACCACCGCGATGTCGTCATGATCGCGGTCGACGGCCATCTCCGCCTCGGCGGCAGCAATACGGTCGGCCACGATGTCGACCATCTCCGGACGAACGCCGAGATGCGAGCCGTAATTGAACGACACGCCATCGTAGGTCTGACGTGCGTGTTCAACGACCAGTGGTACGTCGTTTTTGACGTGACCGGCCGCAAAGAGCGTCAACGGCACGACCGTAACCGAGTCGGCTCGCTCGGCCAGTGTGTCGATACCCTCGTGTAATAGCGGCTCGGTCAACTCGATAAACGCGGGCATAACCGGCCCCTCAAGCCGGTCATCGAGTCGATCAGCCACCGCGCGCACCTGTTCGTTCGATTCGTCGCGTCGTGAACCGTGTCCTGCAAGCAGGACCGCATCCGTCTGTGTCATATCAGTAGTCATACTTCGTGTCGTAGCCGCGGGGGGTGAGCATGTGCTCTTCGAAGACGCGTGTCTCCTCGGTACCGACGATAACCGTTGCCGTCATGTCGAGAATGTCGCGCTCGCCCATCGCCGGCAGTTCCGCGAGCGTGCAGATCGCGGTCTCCTCATCTGTACGGCCAGCCCCATGGACGATCCCGACCGGGGTCTCCGGATCGCGGTGATCAAGGAGGATCTCACAGCATCGCTGGAAGTTCTCCTGTCGGCGTGAACTCCAGGGGTTATACAGTACAATTGCGAACCCGGCCGGCGCGACCGCCTTTAGTCGTGCCTCGATGTCGGCCATCGGCGTGAGGTGATCCGAGAGACTGATGCTCACCGTGTCGGTCACTAGTGGGGCGCCCAGCCGCGCCGCACACGACTGGGCAGCCGGCACGCCAGGGACAATCTCAAAATCGAGGGTGTCCGGCGCGATCTCTCGTGACTCAAGCAACTCGAGTGCCAGCCCACCGAGTGCGTAGACGTTCGGGTCGCCGCTGCCGATCAGTGCTACCGCGTGCCCATCGAGTGCCCGCCCGACGGCCGCTTCGGTCCGGTCAACCTCACCGGTCATCGGCGTTGCGTACACCGTGTCGACGGTGTCGGTGACCGCCGGTGGAAGCAGGTCAACGTACGTCTGGTATCCGACAATCTGGTCGACCGACGTGAGTACTTGTCGTGCCCTGTACGTCATCCCGTCGGGGTGGCCGGGGCCAATCCCGACGGCCACCAGTCGCCCACTGCCGTCAGTCGTCGTATGATCAGCTGTCGTCATGATTAGAGCTCCTCCACATCGAAGTCGCCGCGTGGCGTGACCAGCCGCGGCCGGCCGGCAATCTCGATCACACGCGTCGCCTCGGTGCCGACAATCACCGTTGTCCCCGGCGGCCGTCGCGTGAGCCACGCCTCGGGAATCGATCCAAGTGTCGCGGTGGCGACCGACTCGCCTGTCGGGGCACGGCCTTCGTCACCGCGGGCGATGTCGGTGAGCATCGCTACCGGAACCGTCTCCGGGCGGTGATCGCGGATCACGCCGAATGCTCGCTCCAACTGCCGCCAGCCATTATATATGGCCAGCGCAAAGCCGGCGCGCGTTGCTGCCCGCAGTCGCTGTTCGATCTCCGTCCACGCGACGTGTCGCTCCGAGAGCGAGATGACCGCGAAGTCCGATGTCAGCGGTGCCCCGAGCGTTGCCGCCCCTCCGAGTGCGGCGGTGACGCCCGGAAGCACCTCAATGTCGATCTCATCGACCCCGTCAGCGGCAGCAATCGCGAACAGGAGATCGGACTTGCCGTAGACGTTCGGATCCCCCCCGGAGACGTGGACGATATCTTCGCCCGCCCGCACCCGCTCGAAGGCTGTCCGCGCGAGTGCGGTCTGCTCGCCCTGCGCTGATGTGATGAGCTCGGGACTATCCGGGTCCTCGGGATTGAGGACATCGCCGGATTCGAGAAACGACTGATACAGCGAGGAGACAATAACGGCATCGGCCGTGACGATGCGATCGTGGGCGGCCTGGGTCAGGTGTTCGGGCAGTCCTGGTCCAATCCCGACGATCGACATGGTCCCTGTCATCGGCCGACCGCCACCGTTACCGCGCCGTTGTAAGCCGTCTTCGGCGCCACGAGTTCGTGCTTGCGTCCGCCGGCGATTGCACTCGCCTCGGCGATTCCAGGCCAGTCCCGCAGCTCAGTCGCCTTCGACTGGGAGGGCCCTTCGTGTGCCCCGAGCGTCTCACGATCGAAGTAGACCACGCCGACACCATACTCGGCGGCCGCCGTCTGGAGTCCGGGTTCGTCCTTCTTGAGCGCCCCTGTCGCGACGAACTCGACATCTGTGGCCGTGTACGCGAGATCGGCAAGCGTGCGGTCCCAGGCGTCGCGTACTTGCTCGGCGTCGACCCCACTGACACACCCGGTACCGAGAACGATTCCCGCCGGTTCGGTGCGACGCATGACGGTCACATCCTCGGAGACGAGGACGGCCTGTGGCCCATCGAGGCGCGCGACCGGGCCAAGGTCGTCCTCAAGCACCGCGAGGTTCGTCGCTACCGTCGAGTCAGGCGTCTCAATCTGTGCATCAAGCGCTTTGGCCCGTGTTTCGACACTCGTCTTCGCTGTCACCTCGGTGGCCGTCGTCACGGCCGGCGTTGCCCCAACAACCGCAAGCTGACGAGCGAGTGCGTTCGCGCCGTGGTGGCCCCCGACCAGTGGGATGGCCCAGGTTAACTCCGTATCGAGGCCGACAACCGCCGGATCCGCCCACTTCGAGTCAAGCAGTGGCGCGATCTTACGGATCAAAATGCCCGTGGCCATGACGCCGACAATCGCGTCAACGCTTGCGAACCGATCCGCGATCACCCCCGAGTTGTAGGGCACACACTCAACCGACGAATAGCTGGGTGCGAGCGCGTCGCGGACCTCCGATCCGGCGTCCATCGCTCGTTCAAGCGCGATGACGGCAACGGTATCAACCGCGTTCGTGCTCATTGGTCCGCTGACTCACCCGGTTTATCCGTCTGCCAGCCTGCGTACAGATGCGAGCGGTCGTATCCCTGGCCGGTGACCGCCTCGCCGATGAGGATGACGGCCGACGCCTGGTGTCCTGCTGCCTCTACCCGCTCGGCGATGGTTGCGACTGTTCCCCGCAGGATGTCCTCATCCGGCCAGGAGGCGTGATAGACCACTGCGACCGGTGTCGTCGGATCGCATCCGGCCTCGATGAGTCGCTCCATGGTTTCGCGAATGGCGTGTGTTCCAAGATAAACGGCGGTCGTCGTATCGCCGAACTGGACGAACTCGCTGAGGTGCTCGTCTTCCGGGTCGAGCGTTCGGCCCTGTGGTCGGGTGATGACGACATGGTTGGCAACCTCCGGCAGCGTTAATTGCGTTCCAAGCGTCGCGCTTGCCGCGAACGCGGCGGTCACCCCCGGAATGATCCGGGCGTCGATTCCGTGCTCGGCGAGTCGGTCGATCTGTTCGAGGATCGCGCCATAAATCGAGGGATCGCCGCTGTGGACCCGGACTACATTCCGGTCGTCCCGATGGGCCTCAACCATTACCGAGACGATGGTCTCAAGATCTCGCTCGGCGCTGTTGACGTGCTCAGCCTCCGGACAGTACGTCGTGAGCAGTTCGCCGTTGACCAACGATCCGGCGTGAACGACTAGCTCGGCTCCCTCAAGCGCCTCGCGGCCGGCGACGGTGATCAGCCGTGGATCACCCGGGCCGGCCCCGACGAACGGGATCGCGTCGCTCACGCGGCCTCACCCCCAACAAGGACGTACACCGGCGTGGCCCCGTCGAGCGCGGTTTCATTGGCGAGGTCATAGCCACGGGCGACCTGCACCAATAGCACCTCTTCGAGTAGCCCCCGGGCGTCGAGGCAGTCGATCGCACGCGCCGCCGTTTGGAGGCGGGCGGCGGTCATCACGATCCGATCGACGCCGACGTCGTCGAGAGCGGCGATGACCTCGGTCACACGCTGTGACCCGCCGATGAAGGCGGCATCGGCCGTGTCTGGAAGGGCCGCCGGAGCCTCGCCGTGGACCACCTCAACGGTGGCCGACACCGTGTTCGCATCGAGGTTCTCCTCGATGGCGTCGACACGGTCGGCGTCTCGCTCGATCGCGGTGACCCGGCGGGCGGTCTGGCCGGCCGCGATCGAGACGGCTCCCGATCCGGCGCCGATGTCGACCACATGATCGGTCTCTGCAACTGCGAGACGCTGGAGAACAATGGCGCGTATCGCGGGTTTGGTCGGTCCCGGCGCCACCTCGGCCGGCAGGTTGAGCGACCCCATCAGCCCCATATGTGCGACACCCGCGGTAAAACAATTCCGTTTGTTGTAGCACAATCTTGGTTGTCTTCGTAGTCGACACAAAGACAACTCTGGTTGTAGTAGATAAAATCAGATTTATTACCGTGAGCACACCACCCGCAACTGGATTCCTCCGGCAGGGTTCTCGCCTGTCGGGGAGAGGACCATGGCATCGGAACACGACGATGGAACTCCCGAGTCCGCCGCACCAGGCGCAGACGGCCGTCCAGCTCCTCCGGATAACTACCGGGTCGGAGCGACGCCACAGACCCCCGTCTGGCATCACGACGGCGGCGAGGTCGCCATCGTCGGCGCGGGCCCAGGCGATCCGGATCTGTTGACCATCCGCGCCTGGCGGCTTCTTGAGACGGCCGACACCGTGCTGTATGACTCGCTAACGAACGAGCGACTACTCGCACAACTCAGCGAGTGTGAGTGTATCGACGTCGGCAAGCGCTCAACGCCACGTACTACCCAAGAGCAGATCCACACCCTGCTTCGCGATCGGGCGGCCGCAGGCGAGCACGTCGTCCGGCTCAAAGGGGGTGATCCGGTGGTCTTCGGTCGCGGTGGCGAGGAGGCCTCAGTGCTCGCTGCCGCGGAGATCCCGTTTCAGATTGTCCCCGGAGTGACGAGCGTCGTTGCCGCGCCTGAACTTGTCGGCATTCCTGTCACCCACCGTGAGGTCGCCTCAAGTTTCACCGTTATTACCGGCCACGAGGCGGCGGACAAGGCGGACAGTACGCTCTCTTGGGATGCCCTTGCCGACCGCGTCGCCGCCGGTGAGACGCTCATCGTCGTCATGGGCGTCAGGCGACTCCCCGAGTACGTCGCCGCGCTCCGTGACCGAGGGACTCCAGCTGATCTCCCGGTCGCAATGGTCGAAAAGGCCAGTTGGCCCGACCAGCAGACCGTCACCGGCACCCTTGAGACGATCGTCCAGCGAGCCGAGGCAGCCGAGATCACCCCGCCGGCGACGACGATTATCGGCGATGTCGTCGGTAAGCGCCACCCAACGGAGATGGACTGATGCTCCCCCTGTTTCACGATTTCACGGGCAAACGGGTCGTTATCTTCGGTGGGGGCGCCGTTGCCGCCCGGAAGGCGGCCTATTTCGCTCCCGAGGCACACGTCATCGTCGTCTCGATAACCTTCCACGAGCGGTTCTCGACCCTCGAATGCGACCAGATCCGGCTTGAGATCACGCCGGAGCGGGCCGAACCGTTCGTGACCGACGCCTTTCTCGTCATTCCGGCGACCGACGACGCGTCGCTGAACGATGCGCTTGCCACCAACGCGGAGACAGCAGGGGCGCTTGTCAACCGCGTAGATCAGGTCGGTCAGACCGTGACACCGAGTCTGATCGAAACGGAGACAGTGGCCGTCGCGATCGCTACCGGTGGCCAGAGCCCCGCCGTGAGCAAGTATCTCCGCCGTCAACTCGAACCCGAAGTTGGGCGAGTCGATCCGATGGTCAGACTCCAGGCACGTCTCCGGACCGAACTTGACGACCGGCCCGATCGACGCCAGCGGCTCTGGGATATCCTTGAGGACGAACGAGTGTGGGCAGCGCTTGAGAACGACAACTTCGCACGGGCCGAACGCCTCGCCCGCGAGCACTGCTAGAGCCCAAACGAAGGACACTACCGGCTCTGTTCCCCACCAAAAGACATGCAGTTGTTCTGGCACCGACGCGACCCCCGAACGCGGGATAACGCGGGGCTCGCGGCGGCCGCACGTAGTGGAACCGTTGTTCCGGTGTTCGTTTATGATAAGGAGTTGCTCGGCACACTCGGTGCTCGACAGCGCGCCTTCTACCTCCGATCGGTCAAGGCCCTCCAAGAGGAATACCGCGCAATGGGGAGTGATCTCGTCGTGCGAGCCGGCGATCCGGCGTCTGTGCTCGTTGATCTCGCGACCGAGTTCGATGCCGACACCGTCTATTATAACGAGCACTATCGCGCCGCGCGACGCAACCGCGAGCGGCGGGTTGCCGATGCGCTGGCGGGCGAAGGCGTCGGTACCGACGGACGAACCGACCTGGTGCTGGTTGATCCCGGCCGACTGGATGCCCGCTATCCCAACCACAGCCAGTTTCACAACGACTGGGAGACCGTGCCCAAGCGCGGTCCGTACGAGCGCCCAGACGCCGATTCTCTTGCATCAGTCTCCGACGCAAAGACGGTCCCAGAGCCCGACGCCGATATCGACCTCCCGGAAGCGGGGTATGACGGGGCTCGCGAGCGCTTTGATCGGTTCCTGGATCAGGGAATTACCTCCTATAATGACACGCGCGACGATCTTGAACGGGCCGTCGAAGCCCCGACACTCGCGGTGTCGCGGATGTCACCGTATCTCGCGACTGGGGCAATCGGCGTCCGCGAACTCTGGGCTGGCGCCGGTGAAATCTACAACGCGGTCCACGGTGGCGAGCGGCGGAACGTCGATAAGTACCGATACGAGCTGAGCTGGCGCGAACACAACTACCACCTGCTGTACTACGCGCCCGATCTGCCGGTGTCGAACTACAAGTCACTTCCAAACGAGATTGCCTGGCGTGATGATGACGCAGACTTCGAAGCTTGGGCGGCCGGTGAGACCGGGTACCCGCTCGTTGACGCCGGAATGCGACAGCTCAACCAGGAGGGGTATATCCACAACCGCCCCCGGCAGGTGGTCGCGAGCTTCCTCACGAAACACCTCCTCATTGACTGGCGCCGTGGAGCGCGGTATTTCACCAAGCAGCTGATTGACCACGATTATGCGTCGAATCACGGCAGCTGGCAGTGGATCGCCTCAACAGGAACCGACTCCGTTGATGTCCGTATCTTTGACCCTGTCAGCCAGCTATCGAAGTACGACGAGGGGGCTCACTTCATTAAAGAGTATGTCCCCGAACTTCGTGACGTTCCGGCCAACAAGATCGTCGACTGGCCGACGCTCTCCGATCACGAGCGCAACCGCCTTGCACCGGAATACCCAGATCCCATCGTCGGTCGCAACGAGGGGTACGAGCGCGCCCAGCGGGTATTCGAGCAGGCCCTCGGCAAGCGCTGATCACGCCTCGTGACGCCAGAAGGCGTCATCGACGGTGACCTCCTTTTTGAAGATCGGCACCTCCTCTTTGAGTCGATCAATGCCGTCCTCAACGGCCTGAAAGGCCTCTTCGCGGTGGCCGGCGAGGACGACCACGAACACGATATTTTCGCCGGCGTCGATGACCCCCGTCCGGTGGTGGGTCCGTACGGCATGGACCCCATCTCGGGAGGCGATCTCGCCCTCAATCGTCCGGAGCCGTTCGGTGGCAACCTCGTCGTACCGCTCGAACACCAGGTGTTCGGTCGGTGTGTCCTCCGGCCCGTCGCGCCGTCGCACCCGTCCGGTGAACGTCGCGATTGCGCCGGCACGATCAGCCGCTGGCGTCTCTTTTACCGCGGCGACGAGTGACTCCAGTGTGACGTGTTCCTCAGTCTCCGCAAGGGCATCAAGAACGGCCTCGACATCAATCGCCTTACCCGTCTCATACCGGGCGAGCACCTCACCGGCCGGTTCGGTCTCCGATCCAACGACAACCGTTGGCACCGCAACATCGGCGAAGCCCTCGAGAATCGCGTACTCGTACTTCGGCGCGAGCGTATCGAGGATGTCCTCAATTGAGCGTTCCGCGCCGGTGGCGAACCACCGGTGTTCGTATAGCCCATAGGTCACCGCTGCTCCGGCCTCCCGGTGTCGGGCGGTGTCCTTGCCCTCCGTATCGATCGCCGGTGAGTGCGTGAGGTGTTTGACCGTCGCGACCGGTGCATCGATCCGTTCGACGAGTCGCTCGACGGCCGTTGTCTTTCCCGCATCAGAGGGCCCCGTAACGGCAAGCGTATACATACCACTGTCAACGAGCCTCTCCGGTTTGTACATAACGCCGTGTCGGACCGCTTTTTTGCGACTCCGGGTGCAACAATCGAGTATGGACGTTACTTTCCTTGGGACAGGGAGTGCCATGCCTACCGGCGAGCGCTTCCAGACCGGGCTTGTCCTGACCAACGACGACACGCGGCTACTCCTTGACTGTGGTAGTGGCGCTCTCCAGCGACTCGAACAGTACGGCCCCGGTTATGAGGCGATATCGACCGTCCTATTGAGCCATCATCACCTCGATCACGTCGCTGATCTCATGCCGCTGTGCAAGGCACGATGGCTCGCCGGTGAGACCGAACTCACGATTGCTGGTCCTGAGGGAACAGCTACGCTCGTCGAGAATCTCTTCGAGACCCACGCCTACATGCAGGATCGCTTGGATGTGACCGTCCAGGAACTCACCCCCGGCGAGCACACTGTTGGCGGGTTTGCGCTTGAGGCAATGGCGACCGACCATTCCATGCCGACGCTGGCCTACCGGTTTGGCGACCAGTTCGTGTTCAGCGCGGATTCGGCCCCAACCGAATCGCTTGCCGCGTTCTTCGATGAGGTCGCCGTCGGGGTTCACGACTGCTCGTTCCCTGACGGGGTCGATGTCTCAAATCACCCCACCCCGAGTGGTCTCGCCGAGGTGTTTGATGCCGCTGCGCCCGATCTCGGTCGCCTGTACCTCACGCACTTTTATCCACACACAGCAGGGCAAACCGACGCGATGGCCGACGCGGTTGCGGAGGCGACCGGTATCGATGTCCGTCCGGCTCGTGACGGACTCTCGGTCAGTATCACCCCTCGATAGTCTGCCGGCAAACTCGGATCCCTCGGAGTGCGCCGCGTTACGGTTGCGTGTTGTCGTCGAAAATGCCGATGTCCTCAGCGACGAGATCAGCGAGGTGTTCCTTGATG
>CAZFMU010000006.1:20634-23739 GCA_964520165.1 uncultured Salinarchaeum sp.
GTCGTCGAAAATGCCGATGTCCTCAGCGACGAGATCAGCGAGGTGTTCCTTGATGGCCGGATCAACCTCAGCGATCTCCTCACCGTCGTGGAGCCGATCGTTGTGTCGCGTGATCGTCTCGCGCACCTCAGAGAGTGGTACCTCGGAGGTCGTCGCACACGCCTCGCAGACGACTGGAACGGTCGGCTCTGATTCCTCTGTCATACCCGTGATACCACCAGGGGCGATGAAAAACACCCCGGTCCCGATCAGGACCGAACCGGTGTCGTGACCTCGCGCTCGGTGATCAGTCGGTCGATCAGTGCCAACGGTGTGGCGTCGTAGGCGGGATTCGACACCGAGAACCCGTCGGCGGGTTCGCGTAGCACCTCACTCGCGTTCCGGAAGTCGTTCTCGAAGACAAAGCCGTTCTCGATCACCTTCGAACTGGCCCCGGCGACGGCCACCGGTACGTCGAGGTTGTTGGCAGTTGCGACGATCGGATAGGTGCCAACCCGGTTATACAGGATATCGTCAACGACACAGGTCATGCCGATCAGGACGCGATCACACTCCCGCAGGTGATGACCCGCGGCGGCGTCAACGATCAGCGTTGTGTCGATTCCGTCAATCTCGGCCAGTTGACGCGCCGTCTTCCGCCCCAGATACCGTGGTCGTGCCTCGGCGACGACCACCTCAAGCTCACGGCCGTCCGCGGCGGCCCGCCGAAGCGCCTCGATGACGGTCGTCGAGAAATCATGCGTAAGAATTCGATCTCCGTCCTCCAGTAGCGTCGCGGCCGCGGCGGCCGCCTCATCGGTCGCCCGCTCGATCTGGGTGACCGTCTCGGTGATGGCCTGATCGAGTGCCGCCTTGGCGGCGTCCGTCGACGCGTACTCATTCTCGAGAACGGTCGTTTCGATCTCCCGGAGCGCGTTTTCCAGACTCGCGTGTGACGGATTCGCACGCCGCAGTACGCCGGTGTTGTGCTCGAAATCGCGTTGTAACCCGGCGACGGTCGCATACTCGCGGTCAAGGAGTTCCCGGAGGGCTTGGGCGGCTTTGACTGCCACTTCCGAGGAACTGTGGGTGTGCATTGCCTCGATTTCGGCAGCCGTTTGATCGATCATAGTCAACTCCTTATGATTCGCACCAATAGCCTTTGCGACCTCTTGGTGGGCCATCACGTGTCGGCGGACGACCCGGGGGATCTCGGGGTGATTTTTGAATCACTCCGCGACGGGTCGTGAGACCGGTCGTAACTCGACGGTATCCGATCGCGTCTCAACCAGCTCGTACTGGTAGGTCACCGTCCGGAGCAGCCGGTCGATGGGGCCGTTGTATCGGATCAGTACCGTCCCTTCGTCGGTGGTCCGCTCGACTGTCGCTCCGCCGGTCCGCAGGTCAAGTTCGTAGTCCGGATCCATACCGTAATCCTAGGCTGCCATGGGCAATCAGATTCGGATTACCGCGAATATTGTCGTCTGCAACCAACTTTCATCCACATTATTGCATTGTGAGCAAACAAATGTATGATAATTGCTGATAGAAGGCGCGTGGCACATTGAGGGATGCGCTCATAGTTTTCGAGCCCCTCTGATGCATATGGTCGTCGTTTCGTATACCTGTCCGTACTGCGATGCCGTCCACGAACTTGACCGTCCGCCCGTCCTCGCCGATCGGTCAGTTACCGCCACGCCAATTGAGGGCTACTCCTATGCTGGGTTGACCGACGACGATCGCGAGGAGGCTGATGGAATCGAGCTTGTTTGTGGAGTTGACGACCGGATTGGCACCGATCAGGCCGTAGAGGCGCCGGAGGGCTGTGGCCGGCAGTTCTACCTCAACTTCGTGCGATACGAACAGGGACAGCGCGTTGAGGACGGTCCATGGCTTGAGGACAGTCCGCGGTTTGACTTTCAGCCGTAGTGATACGCAGCGAGCGAACTTGCCACTGAACGGTGTCACCGGTATCGATGCCTCCGGGTTTGAGCGGGCGCATGCCTCAACTCACTACACGAAGCGAACGAACCTCACCATCTAGCAGTTGAAGACAACACTGTTGGTCGATACAGCGACCAACGCAATTCTCGATGTGCACGTGACCACAACTCGGAAGCACGATGCGCAGATTGCACTACAAGTAGTGAAACGGAACGCAGCGTCTATCGAGGTATTGACCGGCGACAAGGGATACGACGACCAGAAACTCCGGCGGTTCTCCCATGACCACAATATTCGACCACTAATGAAGCACCGGGAGTTTACACCTCTCCACAAAGCGTGGAATGCGCGACTGGACAGCGATCTCTACCACCGGCGAAACATGAACGAGACAGTCAACGCGGCGATCAAACAGAAATTCGGTGCATTCGTCCGGTCACGCCTGTGGTGGAAGCAGTTCCGCGAACTCGTAATCAAGTGCATCGTTCACAATCTGGAGCGAAGCCTCGCCATTTCGCACGAGGGGGGCGAATGTCCGAGATTCCGAGAGGAACGGCGTCCGAGATATAGAGGATCAATGCAGCGATTGGCGTCCGTTGGTGATACGACAATATCGGTAGATCAATCGGTCAGAGACGTTCACCCACTACACACCATTCCTTGAGATGACAACCGTCACTGTCTGGCCGTCCCGTCCCATTGCTTGGACAGTCCAGCCGTACTCTTCAACAGCCGCGCGGAGGTCATCAGGAACGAGGTCTGGATTGCCTGCGTCACAGTAGACCCGCGGGAGAAAACGCCGCAGCCCTTCTGGGGGTTCTCGGCGATGTTTTTCAGGGAGTGCGACTTGTCCGCTTGCTTCGTCTGGAAACTCTTCAGCCCGATCAATGCCGTCATATCCGAGGTCATAGACAGCATCAAGAATGGTGTCGAGCGAGACCTGCTCCCCGCACATCTGTAGCTCTCCTCACCTCTGACTTATGAGGAGGACGATAATAAATCTGCGCAGTAGTTCGTCACGTAGCATAATCAAAGCTGTCGTATTCACAACTGACCGATAATTTCGGTTTCGAATAGACTGCACTGGTCGTGCTCCCGATCAAGGACAAGTCGAAGACACCGAAGTACATCCGCCGAATGCCCCGTCTGACCCGGCAACACGTCGATATCGGCCCCGTCTAC
>CAZFMU010000007.1:0-23688 GCA_964520165.1 uncultured Salinarchaeum sp.
AACTTACGCCCTTCTCAGGTGTAGCCGCGAAGGCATGCCCGCAACCAAGAGATTTTATTACCTCAAGATAACCTTCTCCATTGCTACCAACAATTTACTTTCCAAGAGCGAGGTTCTAATAGATTCGCATTTAGGTCATTGATGGCTCTGGTGAGCTGCACAGTCTCTTGAGCGGTATTGGTCAGTTACGGTGAATTTCGTGGTTGTAATCAAGCTCGTGGCAGTAACGGGCTACTTGCAGCTATGGTGTAGAACCAACGAGAAAGACTTCAGCAGTAACTCAACATTTCTCGCAGGGTTCAGACGGAAACATCTCAGCAATCGATTAAGTTTTCTTGGAGCAAAGGCAATATGGGGAAATCAATGGGTGTCAGAAACAACCATCATTCGGCTGAATTATGATGCCTCTGATTGCATTGATATAATATATAATAAACATGATAACATATGAGTAATATCTTATAGCTACGCTCCGATCGGATAGAGCCAAACACCATGCTCTACTGCCAACTTGTGTATTGCCTCTCAACCTACAAATAAAGGAGCTCCTGCTGCCAATGAACTACCCCTGCCTACTCGCCGCCGTTGGGAGCTCCTTGCGGCAGGGGCTTCCTGCTTCCACGACGCGCTTTGCAGGAACAACCGTAGTTCCCACAGGGAGCGCAGTCTCCACAGGCGTTGACGAATCACACTGCGATTTGTTCGCCAATCAGAAATCAAAGGGTTCTGGTGACGTTCCTTCGGAGTGTCCCACTCCTACTGGCTGTGACGGCGGTTGTAACCGTCACCCACCTTCTTGTCGGTGTACGGAATGGCGGTCATGAGTGATGCCGGCACAGGTCTAGTTTTTCGGCTGGCATTATAGCAAATCCACGGTTCAGAGTGAACATGAACTGAAGACAGCACTGTATCCTCTCCTTACTGTGCTGCTTGTCCGCTTTCGCGAATTGCGCTGCTCGCTGAGGACGGGTGCTTAGCGTCTGCAATCAGCCAAATCGGGGGTTCTATCCATGAGCTGACCGAACTTCGCTCCGAATTGCCCCCTTGTCTTATCTAAACGCTGCCATATAGAAATCACAGTCAGGGATGTGTCTCCAACGCTAATCCTTGATCGTCGATGTAAAACTGCTCCCCGACGCCGTTGCCTTCCAATTGACTGAAGGCCTGACTGATGATGTGTCGGTCAAAGTCAGTGTTCTGGGCGACTTCCTCAAGCAACACTGTATCTCGTCCGACTTGGTTGATGTACTCTGATGTTATCCAAGCAACGCAGTCTTCAACAGTTTCAGCTTGGACAGCCCGCTGGAAAATCGAAATGTTCTCTGTGACGATTGGATCGGAGGAGTCATAGATCACTTCACCGCTCTGTAGGTCAACAAGGCAGACGCTTACATGGCGGCTGTATCGAGTTCTTGCGAGCTCATCCTCAACCACGTGCTGTTTGACCTCGCTAGTCCATCCAGTTGGTGAGGCGACACCAAGAAGATAAGGCACCTCCGTCTCATGGGCTTCGCGAACTACTCTATTCACGATATGAAGCAAATCGTCCAGATGTGCCGGCTCGGCGTCGAAACCGTGGCGAGCGTGAGCTTCCAGATGCGAGTGAACGCTCGCTTCGATAATCATCCGTGGGTGGCGGCTGAGTCCGAGGTATCGCTGTTCAGTCACCTCGTATCGTGCTGTCACATTGATCGGGTGCGTTTCGAGTGTTCCTCCATCTGCCTCCTCAAGCAGATTCTGCATGCGACCGGCTTCATTGCGGTGCTCGTTGTGTCCGTCCCAGTACTGGGAGGTAATGTCAACCACCTCTGCAGGTAGCTGGAGTGTCTCAAGTTCGTGCATTGTCGTGTCAAACCGACCGATATAATCCATCTCAAATAACCTGGCGGTTTCCGCCGTCACAACGTTCTTTCCCTCAATCCCGCCGGTCGTATCGACAGCAGTTTCAATGTCTTCAAGACGGGTTTCGAGGTCGTCTTGGCGATCCTCAAACCGGTCGCGGGCATGTGCGATCTCCTCACGCTCTTGGCGGAGGCGATCAATCTCGGCTTGGAGTTCAGACCGCTGTTCCTGAAGCCGTTCAAGTTCGTCGGTTACAACGTTCGCAGTCGCTTCGGCCACCGGTTCGTGTTCGGCTTCAAGGGCCTCCTGCCGCGCTGACTCCAACTCATCAATCTTGGCTTCCAGTGTCCTCATGAGCTCCTCTATCTGAGTAATTGATATATCCAACTGATCAACGCCACCAGTCCCAGAAGTATCAACCTCCTCAAGCGCTTCCCGGAGCGCTGCCGTATCGACTGACGGCTGTGCAAGTTGACGTTCAATGCGATCAAGCGCCGCATTGAATTCACGCTGTTGTTGGCCAACTTGCTGTTCCAGGGTAGTTTCGAGGTCAGCTAACTCTTCCTGAACGGCTGCTTGAATCTGTTCACGCTTTTCAGTCGCATCGGCCACAGCCCCGATCGCTTCCTCAATCTCCTCAACCATATGCTCAAGCCCGTGCGTTTCGACGTAGAGAAAAAACCCTTCGCGGATGCGATCACGCCGATCTTCATACCGATCAACAAGGCGCTCAATGACATCCTGTTGTACATCTGGATGATCAATGAGAGCATCTATGTTGGCGATCTGGGTTGAAGTATACTCCTGAACAAGCTCATAGACTTCTCCATCCATCCGGCGGATGCGCCGCTCAATCTGCTCCTTGTCAAGCGCGTCAAACTGCTTGTACCGATCAAACTCAACTACTGCCTCCAACTCGGCGTCAATGAAATCATCCTGCATTGGCGGAGGGACATCGTCATCCGCATAGAACGACGCCGCAATAAGGAGCCGCGCGAGCCGCAGTGAACTCCGGAAATGATCAACCTCGCCGCTCGTAAGAAACTCAGGGCACTCCTCAAGAAACTCCCAACGCAACTCCTCCTCGTTGGCTTTGATTTCGTTGTATCGCTCGATACGTGAGCGCTCGGGCATACGCCGGAGCGCGGCCAGATCCTCCGCAAGGATTCGATCGGCCGTGTGTGTGAGGTCGTCAAGCCACGTCTGGCAGTCTGTCATGGGTGGTCTGAAGGACTTTGGCTCGCCGCGTATTCGGCAAGTTCGGTTTCGAAAAACTCCGCAAGAAACGATGGAGCGGGCGGATAACCGGAGATGCGAATCCGGATGTCGACACCGTCCTCTGTCGTCTGCAATTGGTACGACGCCTCCGCGCGCCCTTTTTTTGTGTACAGTTCGTACTCGTTACGACTCGCAGACTGGAGGACAGCCTTCTTCTTCGAGAGCACGTATTCAAGAAAGGACTCAACCGCATCCGCAGATGCATCGATGCTCTCCTCAACAGTGACCAACTGCGGCTCAACGTCGGCGTCAGCCGGCTCAATCCGGTACGTCTCAATCTGATCTTCAGGAATCTTCGAGAGGAGTCTCTCGTACAACTGCTCATGATTAACACCAGCGGCAAGACGGACGAGTCCGTCTGGGGTTGTAACTTCCCCGTCGTCCCAGTTGCTGAACAAGTACTCTGCACGCTTGCGCTCGGCGTCTTCCGTATACTCGACGACGTAAAGATATCGCTCGTCGCGACGATTTTCAACCATAGTGGGTACTTCGGCTGGGGATGGCGGCCGACTGACCAACACCATTGATGAGTGTCGATCGGCGTCCGAACATCCTATAACACTATTCCTACGTGCAGCCTATTAATAGTTGTCTCCAATATGGAGACAAATATTAGTATACAAAGAGTACAAAACTTTAAGTAAGTCGAGATAGAGACCGCAAACGGGTGGTGCCAACGAGATCATGAACTTCACACTCTGGCTCGCGATTGTGTTTGGTGTCAACCTCATTCTTGGGGTTGGCCTCATCATCGGGGTCTTCGGCTTCATGGAACGACATGTGTCGCTGGGGGCTACTGGTGGCATTGTAGCCGGGACGGGGTTGATTTACGCGCAGGCGACTTTCGGTGAGCAGATGCTGAAAGTATCTGTTTCCGAGATGAAGCTGCTTGTGATTGCCGCGTCCGTTGCCGCCGTAATCGGCGTTGTCGGGACGGTACTTGTTTTGAAGCCGAATCTGTAGCAGATAGTAACGGAAAAGAAATATACACGAACACAACAATTCAACACTATGGAACTTCGAGACTGGGTCAAAGAACGGTTCGGAACAACTGACACGGAAACGCTTATCGACGAAAGCGTGTACAGCCGTGATAACCTTCGCAAGGACAAAGCAAAGCTTGAGCAAAGCCTTCGACAGTTGGAAAGCGAGATGGATAAGCACGCAAAAAAGTACGAAAAGTTGCTTCAGAAAGGCTCCGATGCCGATGAGCTCAGCCGCCAGCAGTACGCGCAGAAGGCGAAATTCGAAAAAAAGAAGTACGAAATCAAGAAGAAAAAGCACAAGGCCGAAAGTATCAAGCTCGGAACAGTTATCTCAATCGAAGGAATGCGCGAAGTGCTGGCAATGCAAGATGGACAGGACTACGAGCTAGATCGCCTCTTCGATGGCGACCTTGACGCACAGGAGCTCCAGAGTCAGGTCATGGATGAGATGGCCCAGTTCGGGCTAGAGATTGACGACATGAAGCAGGTTCAGGAGGCACTTGATATCGAGATCATCGATCAGGATCTCGAAACGGGGGTCTCCGAGGAACTTGAGATTATGGAAGAAATGGCAGCAGGTGATATCTCAGAGGAACAGATCGACATTGAAGAGAATGTCGACATTGAAGAGGAAGATATCAATCTTAGCGTCAATCAGCCAAGCCGGACACTCTAAGTTATGTCCCTTGAGCGGAGTGCGCAGAGGAAACATTTCGAGTCAGAGTATCAGCGATACCGGTATTTAGCCGAACAAGCACGGTCGGAGGGACACGTAGAGAAGGCAGCCCGGTATTATCGCCAGTGTGCAAGCGTACTCACGAACTTAGCGGATCTTGAGTCAAGTTCGCGAATCACGCAAGAACGACTTGAACTCGCGCAGAATCTCGTCACAGCGGCCGATCAACTTGAGACCGATGGGGAGTTGACAAACGAAACGGTCGATAACGAACAAGAACCGGATCCGAAGACGCCTACAGATGAAGCACCTTCCACTTCCGAGGATCAACCATCTTCAAGCGACGAGGAGCCCTCAGCTACAGCGTATTTATCTGAGCCTCCGTCGCTTACCTTTACGGATGTAGGCGGCATGATAGAGTTGAAAGAGACACTCAAGGATCGGGTCATTGATCCTCTTGAGCGTCCAGAGTTGTACGAACAGTACGATTTGGGCGTAGTCAATGGCGTGTTGTTATACGGCCCTCCTGGAACTGGGAAAACATACATCACGAAAGCCTTAGCCGGTGAACTTGAGTACAATTACATTGAGGCTCGCGCATCTGATCTCACAAGTTCACTTGTTGGCGAGGCCGCTGACAACATGGCCGAGTTGTTCAAAGTCGCTAGAAACCACCAGCCGTGCCTCCTCTTTTTCGACGAGATCGACGCGATTGCCGCTGAACGGAGTGGCGGTGATCAAAAGACGATGAGCGAGAGCCAGATGATCACCCAGTTTTTGACTGAAATGTCAAATACGAAGGGAGAGGACGTGATTGTCGTCGGGGCAACCAATCTTCCCGATGATATCGACGGGGCGGCTTGGCGTCGGTTCGACGAGCGTATCAAGGTACCACCACCGGATGCCGCAGCACGAGTGGCAGTACTACGAATCCATCTTCGTGACCGACCGGTTCTGACCGAGCATATCGATTGGGACCATATCAAAGCGCTCACCGATGGATACTCTTCGAGTGATCTTGAACTCATCGCGGCAACAGCAGCACGCAAGGCGCTCAAGGAAGCTCGGGAGAACGGTGATGTTGTGCCGATCACTCAGGATCACATCGAAACGGCGATTGAAGAGACTGACTCAAGTCTACAGGCATGGAATACGTCCTAATCATCCACGTCATCAAAACCCAAGTAGTGGTCTCTTCTCGCTGTATATAAACAACGAAATATAGCCGATGCTGTATTACTGTTTGGCTTCGGTTGTCGCAAGCGCGACAGTAATGTTGTCGCTCCCGCCGTTGTTGTTTGCCTGAGCAATGAGATTATCCGCCGCTGCGGACAGTGAGGTCGCATTCGTAACAGTGCGGTAGATCTGCTCATCGCTGACCTCCTCGGAGAGACCGTCAGAACACAGTAGGAGCGTTCCGGATACCGTATGCTCGTAAAAGTCCGGGTCAATATCTTCATTTGTACCGATCGCCTGCGAGACCACATTCCGCTGTGGATGTGTCTCTGCTTCGGCTTCGGTAATGTGGCCGGCTTCAACCAGCTGCTGGACAAGCGACTGGTCGGTGGTCACTTGGACAATGTTATCCCCGATATGATAGGCGCGACTATCGCCGACATTGGCAATGATGGCCTCCTGCTCATTGATCACAGCCGCCACTAACGTGGTGCCCATCCCACGGTCGCCACCGGCATCTGGATGGCTGCGGACGGCAGTGTTGGCGGCAGTGATACCGGAAGCGAGGGCTACTTTCCAGTCACCGGTAGTGGTACGAAGCCTTTCCTTGAGCGTAGAGAGCGTCCGTTGACTCGCGACATCACCAGCTGCGTGCCCACCCATCCCGTCTGCAACAGCGATTAGACCAACACCGTCAATTTTGACGGCGGTAACAGCGTCCTCGTTGTGTGAGCGCTGTCGTCCGGTGTCCGTTCGGGTTGCGAAGTGAACGGTCATGATTCGATAGCTGCAGGTATTAACGTGAGTCTGCCTTGTGACTGGAAGTGTGTAACCCGAGTATTTGATTGAGAATGATCACGATAGTCCATTACTCTTGAGGAAGTGACGCACCACAATACGGACAGAAGGCTGCGTCAGAGCTAATTTCTTCGCCGCACTGTGGACAGAATTGCTGCGTTGACGACGACTGTGCATTCGCCGCTGCGGCGACTTCCTCCGGGCTCTGTGTCTCAACTCGCCCCGAGTCGGATCCATCGGCGATATCTGAGCGGTTGACAACACTATCTTCGACGGTCGTTGACCGATCGATACTATCGCCCATGACGACATCCCCGTCTCCCCGATGGACAACGTTGTTTTCGACTCTAGCTTCCGAGACTGTTTCCAAATGAAATGAGGTCTGATACCCGATCGTGATCGTCGCATCATTCGATACCGTCTGAAGGTGACCTTGTGGAACGTCATGGGTCGTTCCCTGCGACTCAACGGTCACACCGTTGGAGTTCGCCTGGTTGCGAATTTCAATCGTCTGGTCCTGCGGTACCACGACGACCGGAGCGAGACCCTCTTTCTTTCGCGATACCGTCACATCGCCAATACCGAGATCAATGATATCTGAAGGGGTTTCAGCGATAATGGTCGTTCCGTCGCCCGAGTCACGATAGAGTTCGATACGTCCGTCTATCGGGAGTTTTCCGCCGTCCCCGGAGGCAACCGACAGATATCCTTTCATACGTATTGTGTGAGTTAATTGGAATTCGTCGTTCGGTTGAGGTTGTTGGGTAGCCAAACCTGTAATCCGGAATCGTGTCCCATGCGTTGGCCCGTATTGCTAAGACATAGCCACGATGGCATAAAATTCAGGATACTACACACTAGTTACGAAGGTACAGTCGCCGTACTCGCTCGGCCAGTTGACCGATCCGCTTGCTACGTTGTGGATCCAGCTGGTCAGATGCTATCGCAGCAGCTTTGAGTTGCTGCTGTTGGGCCTCTAATTCTGACTGAACGTCCTCGTACGCGTCATCATCAACCGGAGTATCTTTGACAAATGAGTGGACCTCATCAAGTCGTTTACGACAGGCCTCCGCTGAATCTTCGCAGGCTCGCTCAAGATGTTCGGTTAGGGAGACGGCTAAGTAATCCGCAGAGGCATCCTGGAGCCGATCAACGGACTCGGTTGCGGCGAGATCGGCCAATCCGTCCTGCGCCATCTTGCGTTCTGTCTGTCGAGTCGCATCGTCAATGACGGTGTGGTAAGTTTCTTCAATCTCCTCGCGAAGCGTGTCAGAGTCTACTCTGGCTGCGTAGGTTTGCAAGCGATCTAAGGCCCGTTCTCGTTCGTCTGAGCGGTTGCCATCTTGTGCTACATCACAGTGCACGGAGATGGCTGTTGGGACCACCCCGGGAGCTGACTGGCCAACAAGCTTGTCAAGCTGCGATTGAGCAAGTGTGCGCTCCTCTTCGTAAGTCGCATCCCTAGCTACACGCGCAAGTGTTCGCCCGATCGCTGCACGCTGTTGATCATCAACCTCAGAGTAGAGGTCGCCAAGACGCTCAAGAGCCTCTTTGCGATCGGAGGAATACGTCGATTCACGAGCCTGACGCCGCAGTTCACTTACTGAGTCATGAAGAGCCATTGAACAGTCCCCTTGGTTGGACGAACCTATATAATAGAACAGACATATTCTTTGTGGTGGCCTACGGTGGGGTCGATTCACCACAGTCCGGACATTGATCTGCCGCAGACGGGAGTTCTGCTCCACAGAATATGCAGTATTGGTTGTCCTCAGAGTCACGATCGGCAGGAGCATTAGATGTTGAACTCCCGCTATAGCTATTATCCGAGGACACAGTAATCTCATCCTTGTTGTCGGTGACCGTCATATTAGAAGCAACGCTATCGGTAATGGTGGTTTCCTCGGCTTGAGTATTAATATTCGATTTATTGACGACGCTGTCCTCAATAACCGTGCTGTGATCGTTCACTGTAGTGTGTTCATCAGTTTTCGTAGTGCTGTTGTCTACTCGCGTGATGTCGGTCTGCTTAACCGTCTTGTCCTGCTGACCGCTAACGATATCTCCGCTGACGTGAGTTACATCATCTGTAGTCGAGTCGAGAATATTGGCGGCAAGTTTATCCACCGTGTCATTATTACTGTTGGTCTCAACGGGGGCTGATGGGTCCCCCTCAGAACATTTTGGACATTCAGCTCCTGTATATACCTCGTTGTGTTGTTCGCAGTACGGCATAGTCACTCGTTCGTATTGTCGTCAACGTCTGAGCGGTTAATGACACTATCACTTACTTCCGTGCTCTCGTCGTTTACCTCGGTGCTCTGATCAATTTCGGTTATGCTTTGATCAACCGCGGCAATTTCAGTCGTGTCGACGGTTTTGTCCTGAGACCCGACAACCACGTCACCGTCAATAGTAGTATCACCTCCAAGCTCATCGAGACTCGTGATACCGGCGTATCTGAACTCTCCAATCGACGGCGGATCCTTACGTGTCGATTCAATGGCATCCTCGAACATGTTCCGGATGGCAGCGTAGTGATCGTCAGGGAGCTCGTTGACTGTCCGCCAGGCCCGATCAGCCACTTTTCCATCGCCGGCATCGGTGATGTCAACTGAGTACAAGCCCTGCTCCCAGACCGCGTCAATATCGAAAACCCAGAGCCCCACGGCATCAATATTACTATTTGATTTGATATGTTCGAATAAGTGTGGGGTCAAGAGCCCGACGCAGTCAGCAATTCGAATAGAACCGGTCATCGATCGAATGGTAGGATTTACGACCGCTACGTTCGCGCCTAGTGTGATATCTCCCGCAGCACTGACTGAAAATGCAAATAGGTCCGACGCTTCGATGTCCCCCTCCGAGTACACATCGCCGAGAATAACTGTCCGTGCGTTCGTCCGAAATGCGTCGGTTGCGTGCACCGAGCCGTATACGACAGTTGGACGCTCGACTGTGATATGCGCTCCAATTAAGTCACCATAGATCGCGACTGGCTGAGCTTCCCAGTCGTCAAAGGTTGATGCAGGAGCCACAATATCTATTTGCCCCTTTGAAATCACAGAGCCAGCAATACGCGCCCCGAGAGTAGACGCTTCATTAGCCGCCGGGTGAGCCGCCCCGCCGTGCTCAATAGCGACACGATCACGGCCGAATATGTCACCGCTGACCTGTACACCGTACTTACAGTCAACTTCGGCGGCATAGATACCGATTGCCTCAGGCGGATTATATACCGACCCCTTTTCGAGAGTCACTTGCCAGTTGAGTTGGCGAAACGCGTTTTCCCGTGGAACGAGTGCCTCCTCGCACGTTTGATCAGCCTTGACAGTTGCAAAATTCGTGTTGTCTGTTTCGACTTTGTCCGACGTGATTGCTCCCTGAAGTTTGTCAGGCACGTGCGGTCACCTCCGCGGTGTCCTCGGTTGTTGTAGCGTCTGTTGTCCTCTGTTTGTGATTGCCTTCTGCCTCAATCTCGTACGTTCGTAGTGCCTCAACAAATCGATCCAACGCGATATCTTCCTCTATAAGAAACTGGGGATCGACATATGCACTGTCATCGCGGCTAGCAAGCGCATCACGCACCTCATCCTGTGCAACATACGACCGTACTGCATCAGCCATTTTGCTGTAGCCGTGTACGGGATGCTCTCGGAGGTAGTCTCGGTATGGTTGGGAACGAGTTGGGGATTCGACATCATCAGAACGCCCTAAAATGGAATAAACGCGGAGTTCTTCGCCGTCATCTGTCTCAATGCCAACGACCCAAAAGGGAACTGTTATCTGCGCGGTATCACTCATTGTTGGGAGATCCGTCTGGAGTGACGCAATCGTATCTGCGGTCGCGGAGCGGTCATCAAGGAACTGATCAATCTGTTCGAAGTAGTTATTCCGCGCAGAGAGAATAGCATCAATACGATCACGATAGGTCTCATTTGTCGTGTTAGCAAGATTTGACGACTGACTGGCGACTGTTGAACGAGCCTCACGGATGTGATCAAACTCATCGTTAACTGTCTTGAAGGTATCACCGTGGCCGCCGATCGAATTCAAAAACCGATTTTTTAGACGCTTGATACTCCCGCGGTAGTCATCAAGCACCTCTTTGACGCGGTCTTCGTACTCCTGTCGCTTGCGTTCAACCTCTTCTCTAAGTTGATCTTTGAGATCTTCGATTGCCTGACGTTCGGCCGTTGCTTTCTTGTGCTCAACATCACGAATTTGATGTTTGAGTTGTTTGACCTCGTCGCTAAGCTGATCAACAGCACTGTTTGTCTCTCGGATTTCGCGTTTGAGATCATCAATCTGATCCGCAACAGCATCGCCTGCGGCCCGTCCGATGCGGTGTTCGTCTACGTTTACTGTGACGTCCTGCTTGTCAGACATCATAGATCACCCAGCTGCTGCTCAATCTTGCGAGCCGTATCATAATCTGACTTGATTTCGAAGTAGCGTTGCTCAGCGTCATCTTTGATTTGCTCGTATTGCGTGAGATCGATCATCTTCTGTTCTTTTGTCTGCCGAATCTCCTCGGCCTCCTGCTCAAGATCTTCAACGCTGTCCATGATCGGATCACGGAATGCATAGTAGAGGCTCCGCCATACCTCGCCGAAAAGTGCGCCACTATCAGCAACCGCAACGGGATCAACTGATCCGTGGACATCGCAGTAGCCTTGCTGGCCAAGGTCGTCAAGTCGGTTGTACGCACGCCTAAGTTCATCGTCAAGTTCAGGGATAGCTGCGGCAATGTCATCACGGATCTGGCCGGTGAAGTCCGACTCAGCACCACGATTGAGATCGGAGTCGCTGAGGGCCATGCCGAGACTCCCACTTTCAGCGCTTAGGATCTCGTCGACAAGATTGAGCTCGTCACGGATCGTCTCGATCCGATCTTCAAGACACTGTGGACAGACCTGCTTTTTCCCTGCAGTAGTGATCTGGTTGGCGTGATCGTCGTAGTGCGCCTCAACACGCTGTTGATTCGTCCGAAGGCGGGTCACTAGCTCCGTCGTAATCTCTTCCACACGGTCGCGACTCGCCTGCGCCTGCTCAAGCATATCGCCGCTCACCGCCTGTTCCTCAACGCCACGAATATCATCTACGGTCTCCTCACACTCGTTAAGCTGCTGACGAACCGATACCTCTGGAATATCACGAGAAGGAGCCAAGAGCGAGTTACGCGATAGTTGTCTTATACTTTGTGCCACTTGGTTGTTTGCATGAACTGCTGCAGTAATCGTATCACGTTCAATATTGCCTGCAACAGCGGCCATCGAATCAATCTGGTTGATGATCGGCTGCTCAAGACGGCGGTGGTCAGTAGCGTCCGGCGCGAACTGGGTAGCAACCGACGGATCAATGATAGATTCCTTACCGAAGGCCTCGTCATACTGTTGTTTGTAGGCAACAACTTCTTGTTGATTATCAAACAACAGTTCAGAGTCAATATATGCAAGTTCAAGATTTGTTTTAGGGGCAGTGTTCAGCCCATCGAAGATCATGTGCTGATCCTGGTAAGGGATCAAATAGAGAGGAACCCCTATTTGTGAAACGAACGAAACGGTTCCATCTGGCTCGTTCGTCTCAAGCTTCGATCGCTGGGTGAGGATTAGCTCTTTCGCATCTTGATACTTACTAAATGCGTAGATACCGACACCAAGCGCAGCGACGAGACCTATACTGGCAAGGATCAATGCTTCCCCGGCCAAACCAATAATGATAAGCAGTATACCACCGGCCACCCCACCGCCGCCGAGTTGTTGCATGCGCCGCTGTCGGGATTCAGCCTCAGTAATTGTATCCTCATACCGTTTCTGTCGGTCGAAGTAGCTGCCTGCAGCGTCGGCAAACGCCATGGCAAGTACTTCTGTTCGAGCGCGTTCATGCGGTATCCGTTCCCCAGCGTCTACCATTCCCGGAGCTTGATATGACATTACACAGGGGAGTAATATCATACAACTCAAATAAATGCTTGGGCGCTGCTGCACCCGCCGCAAGTGCTTTATCACTAACAAAACCATTTCTCATCATGCACGTTCAGGTGCTTGAATTCGAGTACAACGCTACAGACGCCAAATCAATTGAGACGCGCCTGAATAACTATTTCTCACACCACGAAGTCACAAACGTTGAGGTTGTTGATACTGGTGGTCGAATCCTTGTCTTTTGTTTCTCCGCGGAGTGAATGCGTTGTGATGCTAAGTGACACGACACGTCTAATTTTCTACCAATATCATGTACGGCACTTACTCAAGCTGAGTGCCACACTCAATGCAGTACGTCGTACCAGGATCGTTTTGACTCCCACAGTCCGGACAGGTAATCGCTTCTTCGGCCGAGGAGCCTCTCTCAGAAGATTCGGCTTCACTCTCCGATGGTCCACCGCTCTGCACAATAGTCGTATCGCCACCAGAGGACGCTCCCGAATCGCCACTAACGATGACATTATCGGAGGTATCCTCAGCAGCGGCAGCTGCCGCCTCACCCATGTTGTCCATCGCGGATTCGGTAGTCTCCTGCATCCGGTCCATTGAGTCGTCCATCATCTCGTTCATCTCTTCGCGGAACTGCTTTTGATCCTTGACGCGCTGGCGTTCCTTTTCGGCACTATTAGCCTCCTGTCGCGCCTTCGCGAGTTCGTCGCTGTTCTGTGCCCCTAGCGAGTCGAGTTGATCCGCATTGAGGTGTTCGGCCTTGTCCATCTTCGCAAGTTCTGTCAGCGCGTCGGTATCCGTGTCGTCGAGACTCGCGAGCGTTTGTGCGTCCACGTTGTCGCGGGCACTAAGTCGCTTCTTTTCGACAGCGATATCATGCGACTCCTTTTCCATCTCAAGTTCTTGATTGCGAGCCTTCTTGTCGAGTTTTTGCTCGTCTTTTTTCTGCTTGATGTCGAGCAGATCCTCTATTTCGGACACGTCCTGCTGGTGCTCGTCGGACCGCTCCTTCATCGACTGCTCGTGTTTGATATCGCGTCGATTGACGGCCGACTCCGTCCGATGGGTCTTCAGCTGTTCGTCGTGTTCGACGGTTTCCTGCTCGGCGTTGTGTGCGTGTCGCCGCTGCTGGTCCTCAAGATCCTGTTCGTGATCAAGTGCCTGGGACTTGATTTCGTGGTCGGCCGCCTGTTCGACCGTCTCGCGACGCACCCGCTGTTCGTGTGTGTGTACCGTATCGTCGGTCTCGCGTTCGCGCTCGCGACGGTCAAGTGCCGCCGTCTGGTCAGCCAGTTCTTCTCTCTCCTCCCGGATATCGAGTTCCTTGTTGCGTTCGCGGAGTTCATCGCGGTCGTCCGCGTAGTCGAACGACAACAGTTCAATGAGTGACAGGCCATTTCGCTGGAATGCGTCCTGGCACACTGTCTCGAGTTCGTCGCGAATTCGCTGTCGGACAGCCTGGTTACCATAGAGTTCATCGTGGGAATACTCGTGCAGCGCCGACTCAACAGCATTGCGCATGGCCCGTCCGAGATCTTGGTTGAGGGCTCCGGTCGTCAGGGCGTCGCGATCTGCCATCATCGACTCGAAGAACCGTTCGAAGTCGTCGATCGACACGACGACTTCGAGTGTTGCCGATACAGGATAATCGTTTTGCGTACGAATATCCTCGAAAGTTCGCCGAACCGTCTTCTGTCCTTCGTCAACAAGGATAATGGTGAGATCGGGGGATCGGCGGAGTTCAACGATACGCTGGGGAAGGCTATCAAGTGTGTGCTGGCCAGGGCCGAGCGTTTCGGTGAGTTCGCCGTTCTCAAGCAGTAAGGCCCGGGTGCCCTGCTGGATCCGGATACTCTCGGTCCGCGTGAGTTTGCCGAGGAGGCTACCGGCACCGAGTACCTGCTCGTCAACACGTTTCGCAAACTCATCATCAGCCAGTCGCCAGCCGCCGCTTGTAGGAGCCTTCCCACTACTTTCATGTTCGGCACCTGCGGCAAGTTCCTGGCCACAGTTACGACAGAACTGCGCCTCTACGGGGTTTGACTCGCCACAACTCGGGCAAGTGCGTACAAGCGGCTCTCCACATTCCTTGCAGAACTCGGCCTGTGCTGATACATCGGCGTTGCAGTTTGGACAGTGAGGCATGGGTACTGGGTGAAAGGGGTATTGCCCTTCCTTTTGATAGCGAGGATGTGGTTACCCCGGAGGTTCACTAGATGGGGACTGTCCGGGACTCCACAACCACTGAAGGAAGAGCTATGGTATGGTTATTGTTTGACTTGATGTGTTGTTGTTACAAAAACCAGCCTGATAAAACTTAGCGTCACACGCGATCAATTGGAAGCTCAAGCAGTATCCTGTAAGGCCACGATTGGACGACTTGTGCAACTGAGCAGAGTTCCACGGGACCACTTTGCGTAAGATTCAGTAGATCCCTAACAAGATCAGAGGACGTGACCAGGTGGTCGCGTCGGGCAATACTCGGCGGCATTATCGGTGGGACCGGCGGAGCGATGGGGCTGACCGAACGAGCCCGGGCCCAGTCCGGCCGTCGCAAGTGGCCCTCATTTGCGTGTGACACGCAGAACACGGGGGCAACCCCTGCACGGCCGCCAGAAACCTCGCCAGCAATAGAGTGGACAGCTGAGGTGAACGGTGCCGTGCTGTCGACAGCGGCGATAGCCGACGAACGGGTGATTGTTGGCGACGAAACAGGTGTCCTTCACGCCCTTAACGCGTTGTCGGGAGAGCGGCTGTGGACGTTTGACACCGCAGATCGCATTAGGTCGACACCCACGGTTCGAAACGGAACAGTTGTCGTTGGGAGCGATGACGGAACGCTCTATGGACTCTCGACGACCGGCGAGCACTACTGGGAGTTCGAAACAGAGGGTCCGATTGTTGCGTCACCGGCCCTCGTAGACGGCACTGTTTATGCCGGCAGCTACGATGGAACAGTATATGCTATTGACGTGACCAACGGTGATCCAGTGTGGATGACGGAGACGGGGGGGCTGATTGCATCGTCCGCAGCGGTGGCCGACGATACAGTGTATCTCGGCAGTAGCGACCAGCAGATGTATGCGCTCGACGCAGCGACGGGAGAGTCCGTGTGGCAAACCGAGGTGGAGGCTGAGATCGCCGCGTCGCCAGCAGTCAGCGGCGGAACCGTATTTATCAATACCGGGAGCGGGGAAACATATGCATTCGATGCTCGTTCCGGAAACCAACGGTGGTCCTTCGAGATGGACGGGATGGCCGGCACCTCGCCCGCAGTAATGGACGGGACAGTGTACCTGAGTGAAGGGCTAACCGGCACACGGGTTCATGCGGTGAGCGTGACGACAGGAACGCATAGGTGGACGGTTAATACCGAAGCGGCGGTTCAGGGCTCGCCGGCGGTCGGAGGCAAAACTATGTACATTGGTACCGGTGATGGACAGCTGTATGCCATTGGCACGTCCAATGGACAGGTGCGATGGACGATCAATCTTGATGGCCCCATTCAAGCCGGTCCAGCACTCGTTAATGGTGGGGTCATCGTTGGGACGACGGATGCAACCGTGTACGCCCTGGGAAACGAACAGTTCATGAGTGTCCCGGGCGGCCCGGGGCTCCCGGGAGGCGTCGGTGCACTGATAACCGCGGGACTCGGTGTCGGCGGCGGGACTTGGTGGTGGTGGCGTCAACGGGGTCGCTCATCTTCCACCGACACTTCCAAGCAGTCCCAATCCGATTCTGCGGGGTCGTCAACCACAAGCGGTTCTGAGGCGGCTGCCGATATTACGCCGACCGAGATTCCCGACGAAATGACAGATCACCCGAAGATTCCTGAGACCGTGCCAGCACCAGCGAAGCGCTCGCTTGAGTATCGCTCGTTCCAGACGAAGACGCAGATCGGGAGTGGTGGCAATGCTGATGTCTATCGTACGACAACAGCTGACGGAGCCGAACTTGCAGTCAAAGAACCACATGTTACGGGAACGATCCACACAGAGACCGTCGAACAGCTCCTCGAAGAGGCCGAGACGTGGGGTCAACTTGATGACCACGACCACATCGTGAAGATAGTCGACTACGGTAGCGATCCAGTACCCTGGATCGCCATGGAGTATATGGACGGAGGGACGCTTACGCAACGAGCAGGCAATATGGGCGACCGGCAGGCACTCTGGACAGCAATCGCCGTCACAAAAGCGGTACGACACGCCCACCGTCGTGGGGTTGCGCATCTTGATCTCAAGCCAGCGAACATCCTCTTTCGATCAGTCAAGGACAGATGGGACGTTCCCAAGGTCGCCGACTGGGGCCTTTCGAAGCACCTCTTAGAGCACTCACATAGCATCGAGGGACTCTCGCCACAGTACGCCGCCCCAGAGCAGTTTGATCAGGATCGAGGAGTCGCCGATAACGTGACCGATATCTACCAGTTGGGAGCCGTTCTGTACGAACTATTCACTGGGCGACCACCGTTCGAGGGGCGACCGACCGAGATCATGCAGTCAGTACTTGCCACCGAACCGCAACCACCGAGTTCTCTCGTAGAAGGGGATCTTCCACCGGCACTCGATGATATCCTTATGAAGGCCCTGGCGACCAGTAAAGGAGATCGGTACGACGATATTGTCTACCTCAGAGACGATCTGCGGGATCTGTATTAGCCATGAGCGGGATGGTGCTGTACTCGGATCGCCCGCTGAACTATCGGCCGCGGTGGTGGAGATAAATGCAGCTTGATCGCAGTCGTTCACTATCGCGACGAGGGGTCCTCAAAACAGCAGGGGTAGGGGTCACCGCTGCTGCTGTTTCCACATCGAGTACAGCGGAGTCGCAGTCGTCCTGGTCAACATTCGGTTACGATCCTCAAAATACTGGATATTCCAAGGAGGCAACCGAAGTACACAACCCCAAGGTGGCGTGGCGATTCGAAACACAACAGAGTGTCAATTCGTCACCGGCCGTGTACGAGGACACGGTTTATACTGGTAGTGGTGATGGACGGGTCTACGCAATCGATGCTACGACCGGAGCGAAACGGTGGGACTATCGAACAGCCGGCGGCGTCAGTTCGTCACCGACCATCACCGCTGATACCGTTTATGTCGGGAGTTCAGACGCCACGGTCTATGCACTCAGTCGGACAGACGGGAGTGAACGCTGGCGGTATCGTACTGGAGCCGGAGTCTTCTCATCACCGACAGTAGTGGACGATACCTTGGTTGTTGGGAGTCTTGATGGCGCCGTGTACGCGCTTGATACGGCAAACGGTGAAGTCCGTTGGACCCACGAGACCAACGGTGAGGTGTGGGCAACACCCGCCGTCGCCGACGGGGTTGTATTCGTCGGCAGCCGGGACCGACAACTATACGCCCTCGCGGTTGACTCGGGGACCAAACAGTGGGACCGAACGACCGGGGGTCCGATCGATTCACCGCCGGCGATACGCGGTGATACCGTCTATGTCGGAAGCCTCGATGGCAGCGTATACGCCTTCACTCTTGATGGTCGGCAACGGTGGACGGCCGAAACAGACGGCAAGTTCGCGTCATCCCCAGCGGTAACAACCGACTCAGTGTACATCGGAAATCGCAACGGCAAGGTGTACGCATTCACTGCGGGCGATGGCACCCGGCGGTGGACAGTCGAAACCGGCGGGCGGGTTTTCTCGTCCCCAGCAGTCACCACGGGACGTGTCTATGTGGGAAGCGGCGATGGAAGGATCTACGCGATTAACGCGACCACCGGGCGCACCAGATGGGATGTCGCAACCGGGGACGGGATCTTTTCCTCTCCGGCCATCGCCGATGCAACACTGTACATCGGGAGCACCGACGGAAACCTCTACGCAATTGCCGATGCAGCGACTCCATCATCACTCCCTGGCCCTCTCACGCAGCAGGAGTTAGCGCTCGCGCTCTTGGGTGGAGCCAGCATTGGCGTAGGAGGACTCTGGTGGTTCCGGCGCCGCAGAGGGGGGACCTCCGATGGCCCGGACGCTTCCTCGCCATCGAACGGAACGCCACGAGCGACCGCCGCGAATCTGCCGGATCTAGACCCAGCGCCGGCTATCGAGGCAGCGACCTACAATCGGTTCACCGACCGCGAACGAACGGGGACGCAGGCCGGTATGCACGTCTACCGGGCGACGATCCGAGCGGATGGAGAGTACCGGACCGCGATTCTCCGAGAACCAGCGGTAACCGATACGCTTGAACTCCGGTCTGTCGGCGCGTTCAGCGAGCGTGTCGAGACGTGGGCGAAACTCGATGATCACAACCACATCGTCTCGGTATACGGTTACGGGCAAGATCCCATCCCCTGGGTCGCCCATGAAGCCGTCGACGGGCCGTCACTCAACGCCGTCGTCGGGACAGTTGGCATCCCGCAGGCCGTGTGGATTGCCCTCGGCGTGACAAAGGCCGTCCGTCACGCACACCAGCGAGGAGTCTACCACGGAGCCTTGCAGCCGGCAGTATGTCAGCTTCGACAAACAGAAGACGCGTGGCCTGTTCCAAAGATTGCTGGGTGGGAACGCGATCAAAATCCATTCGACAACCGAGCAATCGCCGACCGTCCAATACTGCCGTATGCCGCCCCAGAGCAGCTCCGGGGGAGCAGATCACCCGACGACGTGACCGATGTGTACCAGCTCGGAGCCGTCTTATACGAACTCTTTACCGGACAACCACCTTTTGAAGGATCCTCACAAGAAATTAAAGAGGCAATCAAACATGAGTCTCCGACATCGCCGGACGAGGTTGCCGAGTCGGTGCCACCGGCGATCGCGGACCCCCTCCAGACCTGTCTCGCAAAACGACCAGCCGATCGGTATGACTCAACCGTGTACCTCCGCGATACCCTCAGTGATCTGCTCAAAAACTATCTCGATGTAGGAGACAATACTGTCGTGCTGGAAAACTAATTTATAGATCGGTTGAACAGTAGACGTTGTATGGGGACCGGTCAATCATGGGGAGCAGACGGTGCGATATTCGCCGTTGCGACGATTATTCTTGTTGGGACATCGGTACTCGCGATGCCCGCACTCGCACAGCAGGATGCAGCGGATGTTGCTGGCGATCTCTCATGTGTCGACGAGAGCCACACGGAAATGGCAGATCGAATCAGTTCACTCGCAGATCGTGGGACCGAGGAGTTGCCGGCCTCGCTCCAGAGTCGAATCGCTGGCGAGCGCATTGAGATCACGATCGGAGACTCGACAAAGTTCACCGCACGCGTTGATCCCAGAGCGAACGTTCAAGAGGTGAGTACTGGCAGTCCAACCAACCCAACACTACTGATTTCGACCGATTGTGAAACCATCGACCGAATCGCCCAATCGGCGACACCACAACGCGAACTTGAGGGAAGTGTCAGTAACGGTGCAATCGACATCCACAGCCCGAGTCCACAGCGCGATGCTGCGGTCTCGTATGGAAGTAAAGCCGTCCAGACGTACCACATCGCAAGCGAGGGAGACACTGGGACGGCCGGTGACGCTGCCGATGGGTTCAGAAATGGTCTCGTGATGTACTAATATGAGCGCACCGACTACAATGCAGTCCGTTGCAGACCAGTGGGGTATCACCCGGTATCACCTCGGCTTCGCCGGAGCACTCGGAATCGGTGCAGGGATTCTTCCCCCTGAGGGGGCCGTGACGATTCTCGGTTGGGCCGGCGGGTTCCTCGGCGCGATAACGGGGGCATTCCTGCTGACCGGGATCGGCGTTGTTGCACTCCGGTCAGCCGACGAGTGGCATCCCCGAGAGCATCTGACCAAAGAGGCGCCGGATACCGGCTTTAAACAAGCCGTATTCCTAACTATGAGCGGACAGCTATTTGTGCTCGGCACGGCCCTAACAGCCGGGGTACTAATGCGTACAATCGTGGTTCTTGTGGCCCCGTTCAATCTGCTCATCTCCGGAGCGGTATTCCGCGATTACGGGCGCCTTGAGGACAATGAGGTTCGGTTCGATCGGTCACGGCCGCAGTATGCGGTATTGGCCCTCCTGCTTGGAACCGCTGGGGGGCTTTATTACTGGTACCGCCGTGGACGGGCCCGCGGTAATCTTCCGACGGAAGACGACGAGATTGACGAAGAAGCCTCCTGACGGCCGGCGGTTGGATTTTTATCGTTATATAATCATACATTCGCGTCTGGAGTGAACAGCTACAAATTCCGACACACGTCGGTGAGAAGCCGCACAATGACGCTATACTCTCAGCGAACGTAATTTTATAACGTCACGATCCGTGATATTCAGATATGGCGACAGAGGATGCTGGGGACAGGCGCATTCCATCGATTGCAGATTCAGTTCCAAATCGGATTGAGGCAGCGTTCGACGATTTTACCGAGGTTGATAAGCTTGGGTCTGGCGGGAATGCAGATGTAACAAAAGTTGAGTTCGATGGCCGGGGGCCCGACACGGTGGCGATCAAACAGCCACGAATGCAGGGCACACTTGATCAGGAGTCGATCAAACAGTTCGTCGATGAAGCAGAGACTTGGAACAAGATTGATGATCACAACCACATTGTCGGCGTCCTTGACTGGAATTCTGAACCGCTGCCGTGGATCGCGCTTGAGTATATGGACGGCGGCGACCTGAACACCCGAATCGGCGATCTCTCGATTGCCGAAGCTCTCTGGATCGGAGTGGGGACGGCCAAGGCCGTACGACACGCACACCGACGGGGTGTGGCACATCTCGATCTCAAGCCAGAGAATATTCTCTTTCAGACAACCGAGGCGGACACCTGGGACATCCCCAAGGTGACTGACTGGGGGCTCGCCAAGATGCTCTTAGATCACTCGAAAAGTGTTGAGGGACTCTCACCGGAATATGCGGCTCCGGAACAGTTTGATGCCGATAGTTACGGAGCCCCAGACGACATGACTGATATTTACGCGATCGGAGCAGTTGTCTACGCGTCACTGACCGGCAACCCACCGTTTGTTGGGGCCTCCTCGGCGGTCATGCAGGGTGTGCTCACCGAAGCTCCTGACCCTCCAAGTGAGACCGTTGATGACCTGCCCGACGGTACCGATGCAGTTATCCTGAAGGCGCTTGCCAAGAACAAGGACGCACGGTACGAGTCGGTGCTTGACCTCCGTCGGGATCTTGAGACATTGCTTGAACGTGAGTTGGGGACCGCAGATGACGAGGCTGAACTTATCGCTGAGGCAGGCCGATCCGCGAATATCACCGACACGACGATCGCGGAGTCTGCCCCAGCCGGTGCCAAGACCGAAACTGAGCATCCGTCAATCACCCTCAGTGACCGTACATACGAGTTTGTGCCGCCAGGGAGTGCACCGAACGACGCCCTTCGGAATCTTTCGTATCTGAGCCTCGGCATCGGAAGCGCGACAATTATTATTGCGCTATTCAATATCCCGGGCCTGGTTGGAATCAGCGCGATAGGACCACTGTTAGGAGGAGCGTTCCTGATTCATGGGGCGTCCCAGGCACGAGCGACGGTTCGATCATATTGGGGTGGAATGAGCCTCTACGGCCTTGCTTTTTTAATTTCGCTCTCGGTTGGTAGTGTACTCGTCATCAGTCTCGTCCTTCTCGGGATATACTGGGCCACACAGGGTGGCGAGTCGATTGATCACCCGGGATGGGTACCGGACGGACTGCAGACAGTTGCCAATGGAGAACTTGAACTTCCAAGCCCAATTAGCAAGGTGATCAATACGTATCGGCGTGATACGACAGACACTACCGATACAGCTGAGCAGTCTGGACCCAGCGAAGGTGAGACACACACGGACTAAGCATTCTGAGGAGACTACGCTCAATATCACCTGAACAAATGACGGAAGATATAATCTATATTAGCTGAAGCAACAGATTATCTCGGTTAAACTCGATATCCAATGGCAGTGTTTATTTCAGCATAAATGCCTACACTGTTAATCAACATGAAATTCCCTACATAACTGCTAGTCACCTTTTATCGATACTTACAGATGTTCATTAAGCGCATCTCGGAAATGAATAACTGTATCAAACCTTTCTGATGGGTTACTATCCAGCGCCTTTTGAATGACTTCCTCAATACCCGCATCGGAATTCACAGACGGAGTTGAATGTGAGTGACTTGGGGGTGATCCGGTTAAAGCCTCATATGTAGTCGCTCCCAGACGGTAAATGTCTGCTTGTTCTATCTTTGGGCTCTCAGTCGCCGTGGGTAACTGGTACGGGTCACGACGTGGAACAAGTTGATCCAATATCCCACGGAGCGTTACGCGCATGTCGTCATCAACTAGAATGGATTCGGGTGTGAGTGCCTCATATACTCCGCCGTACCGCTGAACGTGATGAACAGCGTCGCAAGATTTGATTATCGTTTTGATTACCTGCGTCTCGGTGAACTCATCAACGCGGTCTGACAGCGAAGCGGAAGTAGCTGGCTCTACGGCTGCCCAAGGTAAGGGTTCTCTACCATGTGCATGGACAGTCAAAAGATCGGGATGGGCGTCCATCTCAGCCCACAGCCTAATGTGCTCTGAAATCTGATCTATTTGGTCATTTGTGAGTGTCTCCGTCTTTTTTCTTGAGGGCTGAATTACCCAGACAGTCGTATTCTCGGCTGATGCACTTAGGATCTCAATACCGTCGGTGCTAATAATGCTATCCTCTATATTGATATCATCATATCCGTTGATATCAAGTGTTGGAGATATTCTGGAATTTACTGCTGTTTCTTTCCGGGGGTTTCTAGGATTACTCCTAGACCCATTCGCATTATTATCACTATCCGATGATGTCGCGAGCTGATATCCTAAATAGCCCGCACCGATGGTTGCCAAACTTCCTCCCGCGAGCACCACTGGATTCGTTGTCAAATTTTTCGCTTGACTGAAAAACAACATAGGGGCGCCTGTACTATTACCAGGTTCTCTCTGGGTGGTATCTGATTGTTGAGTTCTGGATGTAGTTCCATCAGATCCATCGGGGTGAGACTCAGACGAATCTCCTGTGGT
>CAZFMU010000008.1:0-14953 GCA_964520165.1 uncultured Salinarchaeum sp.
CGGCGATAATCCAATCAAAGCTCTGTGCGAGACCGAGGCCCCCCGTGTAAATGGCGCCACCGGCCCAGATACCCAAAAATAGCGAGAGAACGGCCCGGCGGGTGAGGATCGCCAGCCCGATAGCGAGCAACGGCGGGACCAACGAAAGCGCACCAACAGTTTCGGTCGCCATTGTGAGGCGTTGTGCGACGGGGGCTGATAAAAGATACCGTTCGGGTGGGGGACATCACGCGAGTCGACGGTAACTGAGGCCGATCAGCGACAGAATCAGACCACCCAGCAGGGCCCACATACGGAGGTTGAGGAGAACTCCGCCGTCGTCACTCGGGGGAGAGCGATCGACCGGCTGTGCTGACTGCGTGGTCGGTTGGGTCTCACCGTCCGAGGTGACCGTAAGCAACTGTTCGGTGCTTGAGCGATAGCCCTCCGCATCGATAACAGTGAGCGTGACGACCTGTGGACCGGCGTCGAAGGAGTGGGTCGTCTGTGGCCCGGTCGCGTCGACTGATCCGTCGCCGTTGAGGTCCCACTCATAGCGTACGATCGAGGATTGTCGGTCGAACGACGCCGACGCATTCAGTTGGAGAGTCGTCCCTGGCGATGGCGGCTTCGGTCGGTAGGTGAAATCCGCGACCGGGATCGGGTCGTCCGTCACAGTGACGTCTCTCCGGGTGGTATCGGTGTGGCCGTCCTCATCAACGACAGTCAAGGTAATCGGATAGACCCCCGTCTCATCGTAGGTGTGTTCCGCTGAACTCCCTTGACCACGCGCACCGTCACCAAACGCCCAGTTGTACGAGACGATTTCGGCATCATCGTTTGAGGTCGTAGCAGTACACGCGACCCGGTCGCCGACCTGGGTGGTCGTCGGCGAGCAGCTCATCACCGCGTTTGGCTCACGGGTCGGGGCGACACTGACGACCTGGGTCGTCGTGTCGGTCAGCCCGGAGATATCGGTGACCGTGAGGCTGACACGGTAGGCCCCTGGCCGGTCGTAGGTGTGTGTCTGGAAGTCGCCCGTTGCGGTCGTGCCATCACCGAAGTGCCACGTGTAGTTGGTCAGAAAGTCATCGTCACGTGAGCCCGCAGCAACGCAGTCGACCGGCTGGCCGACCGCCGCGTCCGTCGGTGAACACTGTAGCGCCGCCACGGGGGCGGCACCCGCCGGCTCGACGGTGATCGCCCGCTGGGTGGTGTCAGTGTTGCCCTCGTCGTCGACGACCGTCAGGTGAACGGCATAGACCCCCGGGGAGTCATAGGTGAAGTCCTCTGACACGCCCGATCCCCGGTGGATCGTACGGGTGCTCGTCGTGCCGTCATCTCGGGTCTCGGAGAATCGCCACTCGTAGGTGGCAATTGAGCCGTCGTCGGACGATCCGCTGGCGTCACACGAGACCGTCTCACCGGCCACCAACACCGACGGAGTACACTCAAGATGCGCCGTCGGCTCCCGGCCACCGCTGACGGTGATCATGCGACTGGTCGTGTCGCGCTGGCCCGCGCTATCGGTCACGGTCAGCGTGACGTTATACGTCCCTGGAGCGTCGTAGGTGTGCGTCTCGGTCATCCCGAGTCCGCACTCGCCGTCACCGAAACACCAACTGTACTTGACGATCTCGTCGTTGTCGTCCGATTCGGTAGCCTCGAACGTCGTCGGCGAACCGACCGTAGCAGTGGTTGTCGGCGTGTCGATATCCGCTGTTGGCGGAGCGTCCTCAACGGTCACGGTTGTCTCGGCCTGTGTGTCGGCATAGGTTGCCGTCACGGTCAGCTGTCCCGCAGCGGCCGGTGTGGTATACGTAATCGGCACCGACTGCGTGTCGTTGGCGTCAAGCGTGACATTCGCCCGATGGATCACAGATCCGTCGGCCCGTACGACGAGCCTGTCACGAACGGCACGGTCGCCCGAGGTGCGCAGCGTCACCTGTCCGGCAAGTTCCGATTCAGTGACGATCGACGAGGAACGGTTCAGTACAAGCGTTAGATTGGTCGTCGCGGATTCGTTTGTCGTCTCGGCCGCCGACGCCGACATAATGGGCGTATCAGCTGACCCGATCCCGGGTGCCACTACGGCCGCCGCCAGCAACAGGACTGCGACCCCAAGAATGACGCCCCAGGAACGGCATTTCATGTTTGTTACTGAGTTGGCCCTCATATCAATGCTTTTGAACGCCGACATGCCGGCTGAGGGTTCCTCACCCCCAGCAGGGGTGGGCTTTCGCTCACCCCGTGTTGTCCATCCAGTTGGCGACGGCACTCACGGCGGTCGCTACACCGCCAAGTCCAGCGGCAAGCGCCAGCCGGGTCGATGTGTGAGTACCGTGCGTCACGGTGCGCTGAGGTGAGGGTGGCGGGGAGTACCGCCGATCGTGGTGTCCAAGCGTTCCGAGCCGCACCCGGGAGTCGACGCTTGCGCCAGTAACACCCGCGTCGATGGCGTAGCAGCGACCGTCAGCACTCCCGACATAGACGGTTCCGTTGGCAACCGTCGGCGAGGAATTGACCGCGCCACCGGTCTCGACGACCCACTGTTCGGCTCCCGAATCGGCATCGAGTGCCCGGATTGTCCCGTCTCGACTCCCGACAATGACACGGTTGTCGACCACCGTCGGTGACGAATCAACCGTGCCACGCGTATCGACCGACCAGGACTCCGTCCCGGCTGCCGCGTCGATCGCGTACACGCGGTCATCGCCGTCGCCGGTCCGGAATGTCCACTGCAGCCGGCCTGTTTCGGCATCAATCGCGCTCACAACGTCAAGCACCCCACCAACGAAGACAGTGTCGTCGGCAACAGTCGGCGAAGAGAGAACCAGATCGCCGGCGTCGAAGGTCCAGCGCCGGTCGCCACCTGCAGTTTCGACCCCGAACACGCTGTCGCTGGCTCCGCCGACATAGAGCGTATCGTCAGCGACTGTCGGCGAGGCCAGCACCCATTGACCGATATCAACGCGCCAGTGCTGATCACCGGTCATGTAATCAAACGCGTACACGGCCGCGTCGCCGCCACCCGCGTAGACAGTATCGCCAACGAGGATCGGAGACGCGCCGATCGGACCGCCGGTGTCGACCTGCCAACGTGCTCGGCCGGAGGGAACGTGGATGGCAGAAATCATCCCGTTCTCGCCGGCGATAATGACGTGTTCACCAACGACCAGCGGTGAGGCACCAACCGGACCGCTCGTCTGATAGGTCCAGACTCGCCGCCCCTCGATAGCATCAATCCCGCAGACGGTACCGGCACCGGTGGCGACGACGGCTACGCCATCGACGACCATCGGTGAGGCATGGATCGCGCCGTCGGTCCTGACGGCCCACCGTCGGGCCCCGGTCGTCGCATCAAGCGCGTAGAGTCGGTGGTCCTCGCTTCCGACGAAGACGGTATCTTCAACGATGGTCGGTGATGCACTCACCCGATCGTCGGTCGCAAACTGCCAGTTGGTTCGGGCGACACCACGGTCGGCCGCCGCACGCGTGCTCAGTGCCGTTGCCGCCCCGAATCCGGCAGCAATACGGAGTGCCTGTCGACGGCGCATGGCCTGGTACGACTCATCAGAACCGAAGAGAAAAGCCTGCCGCCGGACACATCCACGAACACCCGGATGTGACCGACCGACACCATTTTAGGTATTCGCCAAAAGTTTCTGTCACCCTAAGGATTAATTTGCTCGGGCATTCCTTGAGAACAAATGTCGCACCAGAATCCAACAAACGTCGAGGCTGACCGGAATCGGTGGCTGATTGCTCTCTCAGCCGTCGCAATACACCTCTCGATTGGATCAATCTACGCATATAGTGTTTACCAGAAGCCACTGCAGAATCTCCATGGATGGTCCATCTCGGACGTGACCTTCGCGTTCACGGTTGCGATCTTCGTGTTGGGGGTCGTCGCTGCCTTCCTCGGGAAAGCGGTTGAGCGATACGGTCCCCGAACCTCGGGGCTCGTTGCAGCCGTCCTATTCGGTGGGGGGACCGTTCTCGCCGGGGTCACCATCCAGATGGGCAGTTATTATGGCTTTTTGGCGACGTACGGTGTCCTCGGAGGCGCCGGCCTCGGGCTTGGCTACATCGCCCCGGTATCGACACTCGTGAGCTGGTTCCCTGACCGGCGTGGGATGGCGACCGGAATGGCCGTGATGGGCTTCGGTGCTGGTGCGTTGATCACCGGACCGGTGGCGAACTACCTGATGACCACAATCAATATTCCGGCGAACTTCTACATCCTCGGGGTTGGGTACTTCGCGGCGATGACGCTCGGGTCACTGTATCTCAAAAAGCCTCCGTCGGGATGGGCACCAGCGGGCATGGACCCCGATGAGATTGGTGACGGCGACTCCCAACACGGCGTGACCATCTCAAGCGACCTCGCCCAACTCACGGCGCATGATGCGTTACGAACCCCGCGATTCTGGGCGGTCTGGCTCGTGATGTTCATCAACATCTCCGCCGGCATCATGCTTCTGTCAGTGGCCTCGAATATGCTCCAAGATGTCACCGGTGCGACGGCCGCTCTGGCAGCGTCAATCGTCGGCGTGATCGGGGTGTTCAACGGAAGCGGTCGGATCCTCTGGGCAAGTGCGTCTGACTACCTCGGCCGGACTCGCACCTACGCGACATTCTTTGTGATTCAGATCCTGGCGTTCTTGTCGCTGCCAATGATCTCGAATGTGTGGGTATTCTCGGCGTTGATGTTCCTCGTCATCACCTGCTACGGCGGGGGGTTCGCCACCCTACCGGCATACCTGGGTGATCTCTTTGGAACGAAGGAGCTGGGGGCGATCCACGGCTACGCACTCACCGCGTGGGCCCTTGCGGGAGTGGCCGGTCCGACACTTGTCTCACAGATTGTGAGTCGTACAGGAAGCTACCAGCTGTCATTTTATATCGTTGCCGGCACCCTCGTGATCGGCCTGGCGAGCACCGGATTCCTGCGGTACCGGATCAAGAGCATCAAGACTCGTCAGAGCCAGAGCACCGCAACTGCGTCGATGGACTGACACGACGCCCCCTGAGTCTGGGCTCCTAACAGCTTAGGTCTCAAACGTGATCACGTCAGTCAAATCAAGCGGCACACGACCGAGTCGGTAGCCACGTGTTGGTCCGTCGGGGCGGACACGGTAGACGACCGTCGGTCGGTGGCCGACCTCGGGCCGATGCGCAAGAATCGCCTCCCACTGAGCGTCGTCGAATCCCGAGCAGTCAACAAACAGGACGATTCCACCGCCATGCTCGGAGAGTTGACCGGAGGTCTTCGTTTCAATCGTCTCCTGGATCGCGGCGACGGCTCCCGAGGCACTCCGGCGACGAGGGTTGGTTGGTCGGGTTACCTCGACGAGCGTCGTGTGAGTGGCATTACTAGCGCGGAAATCGATTGCGTGGCCGGTCGAGACCTCGATCTCCGGGTGGACCTCGTATCCGGCGCGAGAAAGCAGATCCGCGGCAAGGAACTCACTGATCGCCGCACTCATGCGCGTCCGGTCGACGTGCTCGCTTGTCCCGAGTTTTCCCGCCATGACCTCGCGATACGGATCGAGAATACCCGGGCGTAATAGCGTCTCGATACAGTCTACGGCCGTCCGCCAGTCCGTGTCGGGAAAGCCGGCGGCGTGCTCACGGAAGAACCGCCGTGTCGAGTGACGCCCGTCTTTTGACATAAAGACCGGGAGGAAAAACCACGAGAGATGCGGATACTCGGCGAGCCACGGCGCCCGGTCGTGGAGGGTGTCAAGAAACTCCCGCTGGGCCCATCGCGATACCGGATAGGGAACCTCATCCCATCCGTGTTTGTCGGCCCGCCAGAGAGCTCGTGGTGTCTCGGTGTTACCCATCCAGTATCCCGTCTCGTCGGTGAAGGCAAACACGGCGAGGTCGCCGTTCGTCATTTCGAAGCGAAATGAGGTATATCCCGACGGGATCGACGCCTGCGGTGAGACCGACCGCGCCCCGATGTTGGCCTGCAGTGGTTGAAGAATCTCACGACGAACGCGTCCCTCGGACCACTGCTCACGGGAGACGCGAAAACGAAGCGGTTTCGCCACACCAGCCGTAGGCGGGCAACAGGCAAACGCTTAACGCTCGATCTGTGTCCACCTGTCGGCTCAGACGCCGTCGTCGAGGGTCGTCGTGGCAGCCACGGATTCAAGTTCGGAGCGACTCAGATCGCCGCTCACACTCGTCACGACGCCGTTCGACTGCCACCATGCGACCGCTCTCTCCTCGTGCTCAACGATCGTGACGGTTCGGTCGCCGATTGAGACCGTTTCGCCAGTCGTATCGATCGTCTCAGGGAGACGGTCGGCGGCTGCCTGTGCGATCACAATCTGCTTCTCGCCGTCGGTGTACTCGGCCGTCACCGCCGTCAGGGGGGCCGACACGACGCTCCCGGTCTCGAACGTCCACTCCTCGCCTGGATCGGCAACGGGCAGCGAGGTGAGCTCCGTAAGCGTCGCTAGGGAGTCTACCGACCGCGGCGAGACATCCGTCCCGTCAGCATTCGGTGGCTCGAAGGTGCTATCAGCCGCAGAAACATCGAACCGGGTGTCGGTCACACGGAGTGTCATCGTCCACTCCTCGCGGGTGGCCTCGGCGCGTAAGACTTCTGACGTCTCGGTGTCGACCCACAGTCGGACGCTTCCTTCGGTCTCCGGGGCGGTAACGGCAAGGACGTACGCTTGCGTGCCATCAACGGTCTGCGTGTCGACCACCTCGGCGGTCACCTCGTCTGTATCAAACTCCTGGTCGGCCGACATGACATCCCACGATCCGTCGTCAAGTCCTGACTGAAGGGTCTGGGCAACCCGATCAAGATCACCACTCGCCGGGGCGGCGGCGTCGGCGTCTGGTCCAGCCCGGATCTCAACGGTCGGCTCTTCCCCCTCGGCGCCGGGCGTTACGATGGTTGTCGTGTCGGTTGGAGGATCGTATACCCAGTACTTCTCACCGGTGTGTCCGGCGACAATCCGTTGCTCCTCGCCGGCGACGGTCACGCGAGCCTGATCGTCATCAGTCGCCGCCAGCGTGACCTCATAGGTCGCCTGATCGGTTGCGTTTGACACCGTCACGGTTCCCTCGGCCACGGCTGAGTCGGCGTCACCGTATCGCTGCTCGACGGACTCAAGCACAGTCTCACCGTTCGGACTCTGCTGACCCATCGCCAGCCCTACAGCGGCAACACCGCCGAGTATCAGGAGGAGGGCGCCGACCGCCGCGATCACCGACAGCACGCCACGATCGTCAGAATGCATCATCACATGACAGGCGTTGCAGGCCTATAGGGGCTTCGTCGGAACATTCAGGACGGATCACGCCCTGCATATGGGTACATGGGCAGTGCCCGAGAGCGGGCGGTGACGGACCGTCCGGTCGTGATTCTAGAGGACGTTCGAAAGGAGTACTCATTGGGTGGACCGGTCGTCGCGCTGGCTGGAGTTGACCTGACGCTTGAGCCGGGATCGTACACGGCCGTGATGGGACCGAGTGGGTCAGGTAAAAGCACGCTGTTGAACCTTGTGGGGGCGCTTGACACTCCGACGGCCGGAACCGTGTCAGTCGCCGGCAAAGATGTTGCCGCACGCTCGGAGGCCGGGCGGGCACAACTGCGTGGCACCGAGATCGGCTTCGTGTTTCAGACGTTCAATCTCATGCCCAGACAGACGGCCATCGAGAACGTCACGCTCCCGCTCACCTTCGCTGGATGGGAGCGACAACGGCGGCGAGCGCGAGCTCGTCAGCTGCTTGAACGGGTTGGACTCGGTGACCGGTTGGACCACCTCCCACAGGAACTCAGCGGCGGACAGCGCCAGCGCGTCGCAATCGCACGAGCGCTGGCGGCGGATCCGACACTCATTCTCGCTGACGAGCCGACGGGAAACGTCGACACCACGACGGGGGCATCGATCATGGACCTCCTAGCAGATGCGAACACGCGAGGGAACACCATCCTGCTGGTGACTCACGAGCGACGCATCGCCGAGCACGCCGACCGGATCGTCCACCTCCGGGACGGACACATTGAGCGCATCGAGCCGCTGACAGGTGAGTCCTGATGGATCTACGTGAGGGAGTTCGGATCGCCGTGCGGGCGCTTACCGGACACAAACTCCGCTCGACACTGACGATTGTCGGCATCATCATCGGCATCGCAACGGTTGTCGCCTTCGCTAGCTTCGGGACGAGCGTCCAGTCGGATGTCGTCGCCGAGTTCCAGGGCACCTCGGCCAGTGAGATCTACCTCCTGACCGGTGTCCAGGACGCCCCCGACGATGACGGGCCACCGGTTCCAACGGGCGGCTCCGAGTTTGCCCTCCCGGGAATCACCACCCACGACATCGAGCAACTCAGAGACATCGACGGCGTCAGGGCGGTGATCCCGCTCGGTGATCGACCGGTGGTATCGCTACAACATAACAATGATACGATCGGCCAAGACGCGGTGACGGCGACGACTCCGGCGGTCTTCACCGATGGCGCGTTCGCGACTGGCGGACCGTTCAACGACACGGACGAGCTTGTGCTGACACAGCGTGTTGCGGATCGCTTCACCGGGACCGTCTCCGTCGGCGATACGATCGTTGTCGACTTCGGTGACCGCACCCGGTCCTTTACCGTTGCCGGGATCGCGACGGATGCACGAGGCGGGATCGGTGACCTCGGCGAGTTGGCGCCTACGGTGTACCTCCCGGCTGACCCTCATTACGAGCAGACGGTCGCGTCGCCGACACAAGGAGTCGATCAGCGAGCCTACAGCCAGGTGACCGTCGTCGCCGAAGCCGGAGCGGTAACCGCCGTTCAGGCTGCCATTGATGACTACTTTTCGTCACCAGCGGCCGACGCCCCACGGGTGCTGGGCGCAAACGCCTCGGTGACTGTCCAGTCGACGGCAGATGTCGTCGAAGGGATTCAGTCGGTGCTGCAGGATATCACCCGGCTGGTAACCGGGATCGGCGTACTCGCACTGTTGGTCGGTGCCGTCGGAATCGCCAACATCATGCTGGTGAGTGTGACTGAGCGAACCCGCGAGATTGGGATCATGAAGGCCATCGGGGCACAAAACCGTGAGATTATGGGCCTGTTTCTCGCGGAATCGATCCTGCTAGGGCTTGTTGGCGCACTTCTCGGCGTTCCGGTCGGCCTCGCTGTCGGGTACGCAGCAGCGCAATACGCCGATGTCAGCTTTAGTCTCCCGCTCGGGTGGATTGCACTCGCGACAGGAATGGGCCTGTTCATTGGCGTCATTGCCGGTCTCTATCCGGCCTGGCGGGCGGCGCGTGTTGACCCGATTGAGGCCCTCCGATACGAGTGAGCACGCAGGGCGATGGGCTCGCCGGGCGGAAGAACTGGCTTCATTCGGAATAGAAAAGAGACTGCACGAACATATACGCGATAATGCACGAGACGGCCTCAATCAAGCCCCCAAACGGCAAACTCGTTCGTGTCCGTGTCGAGTACGACGACCACGAGATCACCGCCGCGCGGATCACGGGCGATTTTTTCCTTGAGCCGACGGATGCGCTTGCGGATCTTGAAGCGGCCCTTGTTGGACATCCGACCGACGTGGACACCGAGACGCTCGTCGCCGCCATTGAGGCGGTTGACGCCGACCTCATCGGCTTCGACGCCACCGATTTGGCCACGGTCACCCAAGAGGCACTCGAATGACCCACGCGATCGTTGACACTGAAATCCCCCGGTCGGAAGCGGTCCACCACGCCCTCGATCAGGTGCTACTTGAGAACCTTGACGCGGGCGAGGGCGAACCGATGTTGCGGATCTGGTATCGCGAGACGCCCGCGGTCCCGCTCGGCCGGTTTCAGGCCTACGCCGATGAGGTGGCAACTGACTACGTCGACGCACATGATATCCCGGTGATTCGGCGGGTGACCGGTGGCGGAGCAATGTACGTCGAGCCAGGTGACGTCATCACCTTCTCGATGTATCTGCCACGTGAGTCCGTTCCCGAGAACGTCGAAGCGAGCTATGAGGAGCTCAACCAGTGGGTTATCGACGCGCTGAACGACCTTGGGCTGCCGGTCGAACACGAGCCACTCAACGATATCACTCACCCGGCCGGCAAGATCGGTGGTGCCGCCCAGCTGCGCAAGCAAAATGCCGTGCTGCATCACACGACGATGAGCTTCGACCTCGACATCGAAGCGATGTTGCGAACGCTCCGCATTGGCGAGGAAAAGCTCTCGGATAAGGCCGTTGAGTCCGCCGAAAAACGCGTCGCGCTGATCGCCGATCACATCGATGCGACCCGACGAACGGTGATCGACGCCCTGGTCGACTCCTTCCGATCGACCTACGGCGGAACCGAGACGACGCTTCCGGAGGATGTACTCGAACAGGCTCGAAAGCGAGCAGCCGAGACATTCGAGACTGATAACTGGAACCGTCGGCTGTGATCCGTCGGATCGGAACGCTCAACTAACGGCACTACGGCCGTTCGAACGTGACATCCGACCGCCAGCGACTAGAGCGACTCTGGGGGCTGGCGACCGGCGGGATCGCACTCCTCCTCACCGTCGGCGCCCTGCTGTTTCCACGACTTGTCTACGACCGGTTTCTCTGGCAGTACTTCTGGGGACCCGTTGAGGCGGATGGCCGGGGGCTGTCGTGTGTTGCCCGGGCCGACGGCGAGACGTACGTCCCCGAGACGTGTACGGAGAGCATGACTCCCGGCGTTGTTGCCGAGCCGGGGTACACGGTTGTCTCGACGGTCGGGTACGCCGTCGTGTTACTACTGTTACTCGTTGGGGTGTACTTCCTTATCGATCGGCTCGATGTTGCCGACGACCGATCGTTTGTGTACGCGATCGTCCCATTCGTGTTCCTAGGCGGCGCGTTGCGGACCGTCGAGGACGCCAGTATCGCCATGCTTGAGGCAACCGGCACGCCCGCGCTACCGTTTCCCTACACAGCGGCGATCATCAGCCCCTTCATCTACTTCGTGGTCTTTGCCATCACCGTCGGGGCGCTCGTCATCGCGGTGCTCGCGGCGCGACGAGGGCTTGTCGCGGATTACGAGGCGCCGCTTGGCATCATGGGAACGATCGCGTTGGTCATGACGATGGGATATCTGGCCGTACTGACGGTCACGACGGACGTCCTCACCGTCGACTGGGCAATCCCGGCGATCACCCTCGGCGGTGCGACCCTCATCGCGGGTGGCGTGTGGGCGCTTACCGAGCGGTACGCCCCACAGGTCAACGCCGGAACCGGACGGGTCGGGGCGATCATCATCTGGGGACACGCCGTCGACGGCATTGCGAACGTACTCACGCTTGATTGGATCGGCGGGTATACCCCGAAGCATGTCGTGAACGCCGCCGTTCGGAATATCACCCGGGCGATCCAGCCGGCCTGGCTCAGCGAGGCGATCGGGATCACATGGCCGTTTCTGCCGCTGAAGGTTCTTGTCGCGACGGGGATCGTCTGGTTGTTCGACGACCGGATGCTTGAGGAGACGCCACGCTATACGGTGCTTCTGTTGGTGGTCGTACTCGCCGTCGGGCTTGGACCAGGAACCCGTGACTTCCTGCGAGCGACGCTTGGCATCTAAGGGTAAGGATGGTGCACGCGGTCGAGTCGCGGTGTCTCGCCAAGGGCTGGCGGCACCGTTCGAGCGCGTTCGCCGAAGATCGGCGAACCGGTACCCAGCGGCTGGGCCTCCGGAACGAGCACTCGCACCACCTCGATGCCGATCGTGTCGAGATCGCGTGACGTAAGTCGGGTCGCATAGGGCGTGAGGTCGGCCGACGCGACCGCGTCGAGTACCGTCTCAAGGGCCGCCTCGCCCTGAGGAATCGTGCCGTCGTCTGCTCGTCGAGAGAGCCGCTCGGCCTGGACGGTGCCGTCGGTAGCGATTGCCGCGTCGACAGGGGCCTCGCCGGTCGCGTAGCGGCCGATCGCGCCGTCAAGGTCGAGGGCCTCTTCGGGGCCGGCCGAGCGAAGTTCCATCCAGTTCTGGAGTGCCTCCTCAAGGGCTGCACAGGCGGCCTGTGTCGCATCAAGTGAAGCGGCTGATCCGAGGGCGACCTGCGGGAACTCCTCGCGGTGGACCGCGACGCTGATGACGGGTACGTCGATGTCACGGGTGACGAGCCGGGGGGTAACCGAGAGGCCGACGCTTGCGGCGCGCTGGGCCAGGGCCGCGAAGTCCGGATCGTCAACGGCAACCGCCGGTGGCGTGCCACTGGCGTACCACGCAAGCATCGTCGCGTCTCGCTCAATCACCTCCAGTAGGCCAGCGCGAAGGGCATCACCGGTCGCCGTGTGGGCAGCGAGGCCGGTTGTAATCGTATGAAAACCGTTTGATGCCGGTGGCGGGAAGTACACCGCCTCGGCGGGCAACATGGCCTCGGTGCCGTCAGACAGACGCTCGCCGGGCACCCACCTCCGGTTGGTCTCGGCAGCCGGATCCTCCGGGGCTGGCCCGCCAACGAACGCGCTTGGGGCCACCGCGGCATCGAGTTCCGCCGGCGTCGCCATCCGGAGATCTGATCGCCGGTACATTGCGGCGGCGTACCGTTCAAGCGCCTCACCGAGAGCCTTCATCAGCGCCCGATTCCAGTCAATGGCGACGCCGGCGGTGTGCTCAGGAGCGCTGCCATCGCTGAGCGCGTCGGTCGGGGCAATCGTGGCCAGATAATACGGGGCCGGGAAGGACTCAAGTTCACCGACCTCGGTGATGAGTCCGGTCCGGTCATCAAGCGCACGCTCGGCCCGGTCAAGGGCCGCCTCGACATCCAGGTTCGTGCTTGACCGATCAAGGCTCCGGGCTGGAGGACTCCCGCACGCACACCCCGGTGTCGGCAGCACCCGGTGACGGTCGTATGGAACCTCGACGACGTGGCCGGTGAGTCGGTCTTCACCACCAAGCAGTCCGACTAGTTCGTGTCCCGCGATTGCCCCCGCAAGATGCACGGCCGAGCGCGACCCCGTCGGCGTCTGAGCGGTCTCAGAGGTGGCCGCTCGGACACGACGGCCGAGACACGCATAACAGGCGCTTTCCGGACCAAATCCAGAAATAGCCGCCTGAACGGACTCAAGGGGAACACCACCAATCCCGCCAATCTCGATTGCGATCCAGCGGGAGGCCCGGTTGTTTGCCGCCTCGAAGACCGACGCTCCGGTCGGGGCGGAGACAACGCCAACGAGTGCGTCCGTGAGCCCCTCGACATCGCCACGCTGTACCGACACATCGATGTCGGCAAGCGCCGTCTCGACCGCCTCAAGCGCCGGCCCGCCGCCGACGAGGTGGATCGTCATGACTACGGTCGGGGGACGAGCGGACAAAAACCGTTGGCACTCACGCAGAAAAACGGGCAGAGGGGAGTAAGCCCCCTTCTGTTCGGACCGGCATTCGGCTGAGCGTCGACGCCCCTGCCGGACTACCTTGTGCGGCGTCGACTTGCACCGGCGAGGATACGCCGTTCCACCGATCCTTCCCGGTCGTCCCTCGGTGGGTTAACTTCCGTCCCTTACGGGGTGGGTCGCACACCGCATCGGTCGCGGGAAGACGTGTCGTTTCTGTTCCAGAGCCGGCGGTCTCCCGCCCCGGACTTGCGTCCGGTCGCCCGTCCGGCGGTGGGGGGACTTTCCTCACGGGCGCCGGTGGCGCCCGCGGGAGCCGGTCTCCCTCTACCGGATTTATTCTACGGGATCGTCGTTCTTAAGCGCGCCGACGCTGGGTTGAGCGGACAATCGCCAAGTTCAAGAACCGAACGCCGTTGGAATAGGGTATATGCCGGACGCAGAGGGGCAGACCCTCTCATATGAGGACGGGGCGCGGGCCGTTGAACTGGCACGCGAGGCAATCGAGGGGTTCGTTCGTGACGGCAAACGTGAACACCCGGGAAGCATGCGTGATGCCTTCTACCGCCGAACCGGGGCGTTCATTCGGCTTGAGTCGACCCGAGGGCGGGGGAGCCTTCGGGGGTGTGCGGGCACCTACGATGCCGATGAGCGACTTGGCGACGTAATCATCGAGACGGCCATCGAGGCGGCCAGCGACGACTCGTGTGGCTCGGCAGTTACGCCGAGTGAGCTGTCGAATCTCCGGATCTCGGTGTGTATCGTCACCGATCGCCGACGGCCAACGGATCCAGCCGAGACACTTGAGGTCGGCACCCACGGCGTCGCGATCGCGGAGGAACCGGATGGCTGGCTGTACCCAACGGTTCCGGTGGAGCAACACTGGAGCCCACGCGAGTATCTTGATCGCACGTGTCGGAAGGTGGACCTCCCGATGGGCGCGTGGCAGGACGAGGACACAACGGTTGTCCTCTTCGAGGGACAGGTCTACCGCGAACGCGATCCTGGCGGAAGCGTCCAAGAGGTTTGACCTCCTCTCCGCCCTGAAGGGCGAGGCTTTCGTCTTGAATCTTCCGTAAACGACGGCGTCACGTCGGTGCCGACGCGACGATCTCGACGCTGGAGGAGGCCCCGATTACCGCGGCGCCAGCCTCGACCATCGTCAGTGCGTCATCGAACGACCCGATCCCGCCCGACGCTTTGATTTTTGTGTCCTCACCAACGGCCGCCGCAATCGTCCGGACATCTTCAGGACTTGTTGGACCAGCATAGCCGACGGCCGTCTTGACGTACTGTGCTCCCGCCTGTTCGACGAGTTCGGCTGCTGTCCGAATCGCGTCGGGCTCAAGCGCCGGGGTCTCGATGATACACTTAAGCGGTCGGTCACCGATGTGGTCGTTGACCGTCCTGATGTCCTCGACGATCCGGTCGTGGTCGCCGTTGGCGAGTGCTGTTCGGTCGATAACCATGTCGACCTCGTCGATATCCGGAAGGATCGGATCGAGTTCCGCGCACTTCGCAGCTGCATTTTGGATGCCGTAGGGAAATCCAATCACGGGAACAACGTTCGCAATGTCGCCAACAGCCTCGGCGACCCGCGGGATGTGATAGGGAACGACCACGGCCGATCGGAATCCAT
>CAZFMU010000008.1:15053-23464 GCA_964520165.1 uncultured Salinarchaeum sp.
GCCTCGGCGACCCGCGGGATGTGATAGGGAACGACCACGGCCGATCGGAATCCATACTCGCGTACCTCCGCACAGAGGCGATCAATGTCGGTTGTCGTCGCGGCCGGATCAACGTTGGTGTGATCGATAATCGAGGCGATCGCTGCCGGCGAGCGTTCGAGCGTTGCTTTCGACACCATTGCCATCACATGTTACCGATCCGATGGCTTCGGCGTTTCGGTGGGACTACTGGAGTCGCTCGGTGGTCTCAACCAGCGGATGACGGGCGTAATCGATGACCTCGATATCGTTGAGATCGTCGAGTCCCTCCTGTTCGGCCGTCCGTTTCATTCCCAGCTCAACCGGCTCGTCAAGGACGATCACGTAGGCGTCCATGGTCTCGATACCGGCTCGGGAGGCGGCAAGGACACGGTGGTGGCCGTCGGCGAGATAGAGCGTCCCGGCGTTATCGATGACGATGAGCGGTTCGGCGAGTCCACGTTCGAGTTCGTACTGACGCCCCTCAAGTTCGTCCGCATACACCTTGTTCTGGGTCGGCGTCAGCTTCGCCAGCGGAACTTCACGTCGCTCCTGGCTGACGGCAACGCCGTGGATGTTCGCGAGCGTCTGTCGAAGGGTGCGGACCTTCCCTGGGGTGGCACGCTCGATCTGACTGCGAACGACATCCGTATTCGAGATGATCCCAACAAGGTTGCCAGCATCATCGACCACCGGAAGACGCTCGTACCCCGAGCGGAGGATCACGCGGGCGGCGTCGTCGACTTTCATCTCCGGATGGGCAACGAGGATGTCGGTCTCCATGACGGTAAACACAGGCGAGTTGTCGTCCGCGAGCAGCAAGTCCGCCGCCGAGACAAATCCCTCGACGTGTCGCCGGTCACAGACCGGATACCCGGAGTGGCCGTCGGGACCGGCGATGAGCTCGGCCGCCTCGCCGACGGTTGCCTCCGGTGAGAGCGATTCCACCTCTTCGGTCATATAGTCCTTGACGAGCGGGCTCTCCCCCGGCTCCTCATCGTCTTGGGTCGGGGCCAGTGGCCCAGAACGGTCGGTCATTACCGGACCCCTTGGATCGACGCGGCGAAAATACTTCCGCCGACTCAGCGTGTATCCTCAAGCCGTCCGCCGGGCGTCGGGAACCGCTCGCCCGGGCTATCGGGAACGAACTGGTCGACACCGAGCGGGGTGAGCCGCTCAAGCGTCTCAAGAAACTCGCTAGTGATGACCTCGGCGATGATCTGTTCGGGGTTGGACTCGTCCTCGGAGACAAGCATCCCCACGGGGATCTGGGCACCGGCCATGTTGTCGTGACCGCCGGCTGAGCCGATATGATCGAACGCGCGTCGAAGCGTCTCGCCGAGGTCGATATCCGAGCCCCGGGCCCGTCCCGAGCAGTAGACCGTCCCGTCGTGAACGCCAAAGACGAGTGTGGTCGTGATCCCCTCGAGATTCAACAACCGGTCGGCCGCCTGTGCGAGGTCGTCACGATCGGCCAACTGCCCAACACAGGAGGTCAACACAGCGCCATGACGCGTGCGGTTGTGGATTGCCCGCGCGATCGTCTCGAAGGTATCGGAGCTGATTGTCGGGGACTCGATCTGTTCGAGCAGATCCCACTGGACCTCCGGTAACAGCAGCGAGGCCGCATCGAAGTCGGCCGGGGTGACACCACGCGAGAAGTCGTTGGTGTCGACGTAGATGCCATACAGTAGTGCCGTCGCTGTGCTTGGGCGGATGTCGATATCGAGCCGATCAAAGTAACTCGCGATGAGCGTGCTCGTTGCGCCGACGTCGCTTCGGAGGTCGACAAATGTTCCCTCGATCAGGCCCCGTGGCGGGTGGTGGTCGATCACGATATCGACCGCCGTTGATTCGCTGAGCCCGTCGTTGACGCCCGGTCGGCCGTGATCAACCAGCGCGATCCCACCAGCGTTCTCGACCGGTTCAGGGGATTCGAGTTGGTGTAATTCGAGATCAAGGAGGTTGACCATCGCCCGGTTCTCCTGGTGGTTGATGTTCCCGAAGTAATAGACGCTGGCCGTCTGGCCGATCTCGCGTGCGATGTCAACGAGTGCGACGGCACTGGCGAGAGCGTCCGGATCGGGGTTATCGTGGGTGACGACGGCGAGTTCACCGTCGATCCCAGCGATGACACGTCGCAGGAGGGCTGCCTTGTGCCCCTCATCGTCAAGCAGTCGTCGATCGATCCAGTCTGCAACGGCCTGTTGGACCCGGATGACATCGGTCGCAACCTCCTCGAGGGCCCGGGTCGTGTCGGTGTCGAATCCGGAGGCATACGCGACGATGGGGGCGTCCGGATGGATCTCGGCCGCTGTGCGGGCGATTGCGAGCGCTCGTTTGGGGGTCGGATCGGCGATGAGCACGCTGTCCACCGGCGAGGGGAGGTTGGCCAGCACGGCCGGATCGGTCGGATCACCCCGTTCGATTTGATAGCCGTACTCAAGCGCCAGCTCGACGTGCGCGTCGGACTCTACGACGGCGTATGTGGGGGCTCCGTCGGAGTCGGCGATCCCCGTAGCAATCGGCCCCCAACCAAGCAGCGCCCGCGGCGACATTGAACTATTGGTCCTGTTGGCGCGGTTGACTCAAAAACCCACCGTCCACGGTCAGGCCTGGCCGAGGAGGCCGTGTGCTGCCTCGATGGCAACGTCGGCGACGATCCCGTATCCAACGATCAACAGGACCGTAACGGCTGTGGCCCCGAACAGGGCGGCGTAGAGCCCGGTTGGCCGTCCTTCGAGCGTGATCGGGTCGGTGGGCTCGTCGATCCACATGGCCTTGACCAATCGGACGTAGTAATACACCGAGACCGCGCTGGCGATTGCCCCGACCGCGGCGAGCCACCAAAAGCCCGTCTCGATGGCACCGGTGAACAGGACGAACTTGCCCCAGAAGCCGCCACCGAGCGGAAGGCCAGCGAGGTTGAACAGGAGCACCGTCATCGCCAGACACGCGCCGGGGGCCTCCTGATAGAGCCCAGCGTAGTCCTCAAATCGGTCGCCGAGTCCCCAGTACTCACCCATGGCGACAAAGAGGAACGCCCCCGTGTTCATGAAGCCGTAGACGAACAGGTGGAGGATGCCAGCAGCGACCACGAGCGTGTTGTTCACTGCCCCCGAGGAGAAGGCTGCCAGTGCGATTAACACGTACCCGGCGTGGCCGATTGAGGAATACGCTAGCATCCGCTTGACCTCGGACTGACGGACCGCCGCAAAGTTGCCAAGGAGCATCGTCAGGACCGCCAGTGCACCGAATATCGGCACCCAGTTGAGTCCCGTGAGGGCCGAAATCGGAAGCGCCTCGTAGAAGACACGGAGGACGATCACAAAGCCGGCGGCCTTCGAGGCCGAGGAGAGGAACGCGCCGACCGGAGCCGGCGCCGCCCCATAGGCATCCGGCGCCCAGAAGTGAAACGGCACGGCGGCGAGCTTGAACCCGAAGCCGGCGAGGATGAGGACGATTCCCGCTCCTACGAGCGCGACATTGTCGCTCTCGGCAATGGCCGCCGCGATGGCGTCAAAGCCGAGGGCGCCGGTCGTCGCATAGAGCAGGCTCATGCCGTAAACCAACAGCGCCGAGGAGAGTGCACCGATCAGGAAGTACTTCAGACTCGCCTCGGTGCCCCGAGCATCGGATTTGTGGTAGGCGACGAGCACGTACGACGGCAGACTTGTCAGTTCAAAGGCGATGAACGCGGTTAACAGCGTGTTGGCGCTGGCAAGGGTCACCATCCCGGTCGCCGCGAGCAACACCAGCGAGTAGAACTCCGCTGGATGGTCGTGTGATCCGAGATAGTCAACAGCACCGAGTAACACCAGCAGGGTCGCGCTCGTGACGACGGCTGTAAAGAGAACGCTCGCCGGGTCGACAACGAGCTGTCCGGCCAGCAGCGGACCGTCGGGTTGCCAGTTCCCGGTGAACGCCTGATACAGCGACGCCCCAAGAGCGATCGCGGTGCCAAGGATTGCGACGCCGGCGATAGGCCAGTGGATCCGACGGTCACCGACGACCGCGTCGATCAAGAAGGCGATCATGGCCGCGGTGGCCAACGCCAGGGCAGGCGTTAGAGCCGGCCCCCACGCCGGCAGTGTCGCGAGGATCATCGAGGATCACCCCCGGCGACCTCGACGATCGGACGGGTGGCGTCTTCGATCATCCCGAAGGCGATCTCCGGTGCGACCCCCAGCAGGACGATCAGCCCCAGCAGAACGAACAGTGGAACGATGTCGGTCGCCCCTGCTGACTCGGGCGTATCGACCCCATCGGCAAGCTCGTAGGGGCCGAAGAACGCCCGTTGCATCGCCCAGAGGAGGTATCCAGCGACGATGACGATCCCGAACATCCCGAGGGCGGTGAACACCGGCGATCCGGCGAGTGCCGGTGCGTCGAAGGCGCCGATAAACACGAACACCTCGGCAGCGAAGCCGGACATCAACGGCAGCCCCATGTAGCCGAACGCGCCGGCGAAGAACACTCCGACGGCGATCGGCATCCGGGTGGCCAGTCCGGACAGATCCTCAATCATCCGTGTGTGTGTCGCGCCATAGATCACCCCGACGGCCATGAACAACAGTCCGGAGATCAGGCCGTGTGAGAGCATCTGGAAGGTCCCACCGCCGATTCCATAGACCGTCAGTGCGACGAGTCCAAGAATGACATATCCCATCGACGACACCGAGGAGTACGCGACGACCCGTTTGAGGTCCTCCTGCGCCAGTGCGAGGAGCGCACCGTAGATGACGCTCACGACAGCGATCACGGCAATCACCTCGGCAAACTGCTGGGTGAGGTTGGGGAACATCGTGACGTTGTACCGCAACAGCGCGTAAGTCCCCATCTTCAGCAGGACGCCTGCTAGAAGCACCGACACCGGGGCGGGCGCCTCAACGTGGGCATCCGGTAGCCAGGTGTGCACTGGAACGATTGGAACCTTGACCGCAAAGCCGACGAACAGCGCCCAGTAGGCAACGACCAGAAGCGTACGCGCATCAAGCCCGACGTATCCACTCAGCTGGCCGGCCTGGAGCGCCTCGGTGATCGCGATAAGACTGAAGCTCTCGACATCAAGCCCGACGATCAACGCCAGAAATCCGATAAAGAGCACGAACGAGGCGACGTTGGTGTAAATCAGGAACTTCATCGCGGCGTACTTGCGGCGCTCGCCACCCCACACGCCGATCAGCAGGTACATCGGCAGCAACACCGCCTCCCAGAAGATGAACCAGACGAAGAAGTCAAGCGTACTGAACACGCCGATCAGCGCCGCCTCAAGGAACAACACCAGTCCGTAAAACTGCGACTGGCGCTCCTCGATCACGTTGAACGCCGAGACGATCGACAGCGTCGTCAGGATCGTTGACAGTGCGATCAGCGGCAACGCGATGCCGTCAACGGCGGCGATCCACTGGACCTCGTAAGGCCCCATGGGAACAAGTGTTGTCCCCGAAAGCGTCGACTCGAAGCCGCGCGTCCCACCGAGTAAGACGTTGCCGGTGCCGGTATACTGGCCGAACATCCAGAGGCTTCCACCCAGTGGGACGAGACTCAGAAGTGTCGCGAACACGCCGGCGACCCGATCCGGTACGAGGAGGACGAGTACCGACGCCAAGAGTGTGGCGCCGATGAGGGCTTCAATGATCACATCCACCACCCCCCATAGAGGCCGGCGACGAGAATCAACACCACGACCGACCCGACAAGCAACGCGACGTATCCTGGCAACACACCGAACTGGACGTTTCGGACGCGATCACCGCCGATCAGTCCAGCACTGGCCGTGCCATCGACTAGGCCATCGATTGCCCGCTGGTCGAACAGATTCGACACCCGGGCGATTGAGCCGGTGAGGCCGGTGGCCAACCATACCTGGAGTTCGTCCTGGTAGTAGTTGTGCTTGAGCAGGCTATCGACCACGCCCGTTCCATCGAAGTACCGATCGGGGTCAGGTACGTTGTACAGTAGGTGAGCCATATAGGCGCCGATAAGCGCCAGTCCGAGGGTGAGGAGTGTCGGACCGAGCGGGCTGATGGCTGCCTCACTGTATGAGAGCAACTCGTGGTAGTGCGTCACAGACAGCGCGCCAGCAACGCCATCAAGCCAGCGCTCAAGATACAGGAGATCCGCCCCCACGTAGTAATCAACGGGCTTCATGTTCACGAAGCCGGCCACGACGGCGAGCGTTCCAAGCACGACCAGTGGGAGCTTGATTGCCCAGCCGACCGGGTCGGGATCGGAAGCCGCATCGGATCGCGGCTCACCGTGGAAGGTCAAAAAGTACATGCGGAAGGTGTAAAACCCGGTGAGCAACACCGCAACAAGCGCCATCGCGTAGGCCCCGAGCAACAGCGGATGCTCAAGTCCGACGATTAGCGCATCGAAGAGCACCTCCTCTTTCGACCAGAAGCCCGAGAATGGCGCGATTCCGGCGAGTGAGAGCGCTCCGGCGAGGAATGTCCACCGGGTGACCGGGAGGTGCTCGCGCAGGCCGCCAAGCGCCCACATGTCCTGGTGGTGCGTCGCGACGATGATCGCACCGGCCCCCAAGAACAGAAGCGCCTTGAAGTACGCGTGGGTCATCAGGTGGAACGTCGCGGCGACGTATCCGCCGACACCCAGCCCGAGCATCATATACCCATACTGTGAGATCGTCGAGTACGCCAGCACCTGCTTGATGTCGTCCTTGACGACGCCCATGGTGGCCGCGAACAGCGCGGTGAACCCGCCGATGAAGGCGATCACCGCCAGCGCCTGTGGCAACTCGGCGTAAAAGCCGAACATTCGGGCGAGGAGATACACGCCGGCAGCGACCATCGTTGCGGCGTGGATCAACGCGGAAATCGGCGTTGGACCCTCCATCGCGTCGGGCAACCAGGTGTGTAGCGGGAACTGTGCGGACTTGCCGATGGCCCCGCCGAGCACCAACAGTCCAAGGATCGTAAACCAGGCCTGTGGATCAATCCCGCCGGGGAGCCACTGGAGTGGCCCGTCCGGGCCAACCGGACTGGATGTGGCGAGGGCGTCGCTGGCGAGTTGTGGGAACCCGCCCTCGGCGAAGGCGGCCGTGCCGAATGTCGCCAGTACGCCGACAACCCCGACGAGGAAGAAGTAATCGCCGAAGCGGGTCACCAGGAAGGCCTTTTTAGCTGCACTCGCCGGCGCCCGGTCGGTGAGCCAGAAGCCGATCAGCAGGTACGAACACAGCCCGACGAGTTCAAAGAAGATGAAGGCCATCAGCAGATTTGAGGCAAGCACGAACGCGAGCATGCTGGCAGTAAATAGGGCCACGCTGGCGTAATACCGGGGAAGCCCGCCACGCTCGCGGTGGTGTTCGTCGTGGTTCATATAGCCCAACGAGAAGACGAACACGAGCGTCGCGATCAGCGCGACGAGCACGAGCATGAACGTCGACAGCGGATCCAAGAGCACGCCGAAGGTGAGCGAAAGTCCCTCGACAGCCGCCCAGGTGTACAGCTCGTTCGCGACGTACAGACTCGAAGCACTCGCATTAACCGCCAGTAGCGTCCAGACCGACAGCCCGAGCGATCCGGCTGCGGCGAGGATGCCGACGTATGCCCCCTTTTCCGGAAGCCATCGGCCGGCGGTCAGCGCAACGAGGAACGCCACAAACGGCAACACCGGGATAAGCGGTGCCAACTGGAAGATAGTTGCCGCCATCGGTCACCACCGGAGTGCCCGCGGCACGGTCACGTCAACGGTTCCAAACGTACGATGCACCTGTAGGAGGATTCCGACACCGACAGCCACCTCGGCGGCCGCCAGCGCGATGACCGCGATGGCGAATAGCTGGCCGTCCGCACCGCCCCAGTGATAACTCGCCGCGACAAAGTTGATGTTGGCTGCGTTGAGCATCAACTCAACGGCAATGACGAGCACAAGGGCATTTTGTCGGGTGAGCAGGCCGAACAATCCAACGCCGAAAAGTGCCGCTGACAGGCCGAGCGCGTACGACAGCGGGACGGTCACTCGGTGTCACCTCCGTTCTTTTCGGCGAGATAGACGGCCCCTTCGAGTGCCGCGTCGAGCACGAGCGCGAGCAGGATCAACGGAACAAGAAAGCCAATCGCGGGAAGTGGCCCCTCGACGTTGATCATCGCGAACCCGATCGCTTCAAGAACACTCGCGTCACCGTAGCCGGTCGCGGCGTCGAACTCGGCGGTCGCCACCGCCACGAGAAGGACGGCCACGACACCGACAGCGGCGGAACCGCGAAGGAGTCGGCTACCGGTGGTAGCGGGGAGACGGCTCATCGGCGATCCTCCATCGATTCGTATCCTGCGGGTCGAGAGATCATGATTCGGTTCCCTCCAGACGGTCATCAATGAGCATGACAGCGAAGGCGATGAGTACCAACACCCCACCGGCATACACCA
>CAZFMU010000009.1:0-4556 GCA_964520165.1 uncultured Salinarchaeum sp.
TCCGGACTCCCGATCGTCCCGTCGCCGACCGTATCGCGGAGGCGGCTCATTCGGCGCTCGCGTGTGATCCAACGATCCGCTCGACCGACGACGGACACGCGGTGTCATTGCCGCCGACCTTCGCCGCGGTACTTGCTGATCTTGATCTTGCACAGCCTCAGTCGATCCCGCAGTGTATCCGCCGTGCCCCCCGCGATGTCGTGGTTGCATTCCTCAAGGGACTTGAGCGTGTGTCTGCGGGCCGGCCTCTCGTTCGGACGACCAGCGAGTCCCTCAAAGACGGCGTTGTCTTTCTTCTCCACCGTCTGGGTGTGGTCGGGACGATCGATTGCGACGAGACAGCTCCAGGAGCCTCCCGGTATACTGTTTTGCTGCCGTCGGGGATGGACACCGACGACCTGACTGACGGCGATCCAATCGATCGGACCCTCGCGGTGTCGGTGCCACAGGCGCTAATCGAGCTCCAGGCGATCGACCACCCGGCGATTGAAGCGGCGCTCCCGACGCCCCTTGACCCTGCCGACGATATCACGCTCGCGGAGTTGCGTGCGATCGTTGACGCGCTTGCCGACCGATCGCTTCCTGCATCGGCCGAACGGCACATCGCGGCGCTTGAACCGCTCGTTGCAGGCGACCTTGCGTACCTGCGTGTCGAGGACATCAACCGCGTCGGCTACGACGGGTATCTGTACGATCTGCAGGTGGGGGGAGAGCCCATCTTTACCGCCGACTGGCTGTACGCTCACAACTCGATGGACGCTCCGTTGGTGATGTCCTCACGGATCGATCCCGCCGAAATCGATGACGAGGCGCACAACATCGACATCATGGACGCCTATCCCCGGGAATTCTACGAGGCCACCCGCGAACTTGCCCACCCGGAGGAGGTTGAGGCGATGACAATCGCCGAGGAGCGTGTCGGCACCGACGACGAGTATCACGGCTTCGCCCATACCCACTCGACGACCGACATCGCAGCCGGTCCGGATCTCTCGGCGTACAAGACCCTCGAAAGCATGACCGAGAAGATGGACGCACAACTGGAGTTGGCCCGTCGACTCCGCGCGGTCGATGAGACGGATGTCGCCGAGCGGATTATCGAGTACCACTTCCTGCCCGATCTGATCGGCAATCTCCGGGCCTTCTCGCGTCAGGAGGTCCGGTGTCTGGACTGTGGCACGAAGTACCGTCGGATGCCCCTGACCGGCCAGTGTCGCAACTGCGGCGGCGATGTCACGTTGACCGTCCACGAGGGGTCAGTCTCGAAGTACCTCGACACGGCGATTCGGATCGCCGAGGAGTATGGCGCTCGTGATTACACCAAACAGCGCCTTGAGGTCCTCGAACGTTCCATCGAACGAATCTTCGAGGACGACACGAGTCGACAGAGTGGGATTGCTGATTTCATGTGATACGCACTGTTCGGACAGCGTCAAAACCAGGCCACCGCAGTTCGTAGTATACCCGTGGACTACGACGCGATCGTCTTCGACAACGACGGGGTCCTCGCCCGGATCACCGAACGCGAGGCCGTCCGCGAGGCCATTGCCGACACGCTCGCCGAGTTTGGGGTCGAGAATCCGCCCCAAGAGCATATCGAGCGACTGTTCGGTGTCACTATCGAGGACGTCATGGCTGTGTGCTCGGAGTACGACATCGATCCGGCAGCCTTCTGGGAGCGCCGTGACCGCAACGTCGCCGACGCCCAGATCGAACTGATCCGCGCCGGCAGGAAGGATCTCTATGACGATGTTGCCGCGCTTGATCGACTTGAATCGCCAATGGGGGTTGTCAGCAACAATCAACACGAGACGGTTGAGTACATCCTGCGCCACTACGGTGTCGACGAGCAGTTTCACACCGTATACGGCCGACAGCCGACACTCGAGGACGTGCGACGCAAGAAGCCCGAGCCGTACTATCTTGAGCAGGCAATCGACGATCTAGGGGCCGACCGGACCCTCTATGTCGGCGATAGCCCTTCGGATCTTGTCGCGGCACGGCGAGCCGGTGCCGATGGGGCCTTTGTTCGCCGTGATCACCGTGTGGATACCGAGTTGCCACACACCCCCGAATACGAGGTCCGCTCGTTACACACCCTCGTCGATCAGCTTGAGGCCTGAGAGCGTCGCCCTCTCCTGCGGTCGGTGAATGGACAAACCTATACGATCCCACTGGAAACATCGGATTACTATGAGCAATAAGTCGCGAGCGAAAAAGAAGCGGCTCGCGAAACTTGACAAGCAGAACAGCCGGATCCCGGCGTGGGTCATCCTCAAGACCGACCGGGATGTCATGCGCAACCCCAAACGGCGCTCGTGGCGGCGTAGCGACACCGACGAATGAGCAGCAACGAGTTCGAGGAGCGGGTCATGACCGTTCCGCTCCGCGATGTGGGTGCCGCTCCGAAGAGCGAACGCGCCGACAAGGCCATGACGATCGTCCGCGAACACCTCGCGAAACACTTCTCGGTCGCCGAAGACGATGTCCGTCTCGACCCCTCAATCAACGAGGCCATCTGGGCCAACGGCCGCTCGAACCCGCCGAGTTCGCTTCGCGTCCGTGCCGCCCGGTTCCTTGAAGACGGACGCGGCATCGTTGAGGCCGAACACGCGGAGTAAGACTTGCTTCAGGCGTCGTTCTCGGGGTCACCCCACGTCGGTGTGTTCGCGATGGCGACCGACGAGTGTGTGGTCCTCCGGCCGGATCTCGACCCGGAACAGGTCGACGCGATCGCGAATGAGCTCGACGTGACGCCCATCCAGACGACCGTTGGTGGCTCCTGGACCGTCGGCGCGCTCGTCGCTGGCAACGAGAACGGGCTCATCGTCAGTAGCCGTGTCACCACGCCCGAGCGTGACACCCTCGCGGAAGCAATTGACGGCACCGTTGCTGAACTCCCTGGACCGATTAATGCCGCCGGAAACGTGATTCTCGCGAACGACGCCGGGGCGTACGTCCATCCCGAGCTCTCTGCAGCGGCGGTCGAGACGATCGAGACAACCCTTGAAGTCCCGGTCGAGCAGGGCATGCTCGCGGACGTGCGGACCGTCGGCACTGCAGCGGTTGCCAACGATCGCGGGGTCCTCTGTCACCCCAAGACGACCGACGCCGAACTCGACCGGCTGGCCGAGCACCTTGCGGTCAATGCCGACATCGGGACCATCAACTACGGTGGCCCGCTGGTCGGCTCTGGACTGATCGCCAACACGGCCGGGTATGTCGCCGGCGACGAGACGACCGGCCCCGAACTCGGTCGTATTGAGGACGCACTCGGGTACATTGAGTGAGCCGGCGGCCGTCTCCGACGACTTCTTATTAGCGTTCGCGTAGGGTATCGTATGGTCACTGTGAGTGAATCGGTGTACGTTCATAGCGCGCCCGAGGATGTCTTCACGTACCTTGACGATCCATACCACCACGTCGAGGTGACGCCCAGTCTGGTCGAGGTCCGGAACGTCCGCGCGCTCGACAATGGTGGTAAGCGGGCCGATCACACCTACCGCATGGCAGGCGTGTCCGTTGACGGCGAACTTGTCGAGATCATTCACGACCCACCCGAGCGTCTCAACTTCGAACTCCGGGGAGGACTTGAGGGGGAGATTGATATTCGGATCGATCCCGAACGGGATGGGAGCCGCGTCTCGTATGCGGCGACCTACGAACTGCCTGGGCGTGTTCTCTCGCGCGTCGCCGAGCCGTTCGTCCGGCGATACAACCAGCGCGAACTCCGGACGACGCTTGAGAATCTCCGCGACCGTCTTGAGATTGGCCCTGTCGAGGCTGACGACTAGCTACACTCTCGACGCATGGGAAGTTTCTTCCGGCGTGCGCCCCGAAGGGCTGGTATGCGACTGCTTGTCCGCCACACCAGCACGGTATCGACAGTGGGTGATCAACGATGAGTGCCGCTCCCGGTCAACAGGAGCTCCAGCAGCTCTCAGAGGAGATCCAGCAGGTCTCCCAGCAGATTGAGGCGCTTGAGGCCGAGGTCGAGACGCTCCGCGCCGAGCAAAGCGATATTGACGACGCAATCGCGGCGATCAACCGACTTGAGACCGACGCGACCGTTCAGGTGCCCCTCGGCGGCGGCGCTCACGTCCGCGCACAGGTTCAGGACATCGAGGAGATTCTCGTCGAGATCGGTGGCGACTACGCCGCCGAACGCGACCGTGACGGTGCCGTTGAGACCCTTGAACACAAAAAGGACACCCTCGATGACCGCATCGACGACCTGCAGGACGACATTGCTGATCTTGAAGAGGAGTCCGACCGACTCGAACAGCAGGCCCAGCAACTCCAACAGCAACTCGTCCAGCAGCAGATGCAGGGTAGCGACCCTGACCAGGCCGCCGAGCACTATGACCAAGCCCTTGAGATTGATCCCGAATACGCTGCGGCCCACTTCAACTACGCGAATCTGCTTAAGAACGAACGCAACGACCCTGACCAAGCCGCCGAGCAGTATAAACAAGCCCTCGAGATCGATCCCGAATACGCAGAGGTCCATAACAACTACGCGGTTCTGCTTAAGAACGAACGCAACGACCCTGACC
>CAZFMU010000009.1:4566-11943 GCA_964520165.1 uncultured Salinarchaeum sp.
CCGAGGAGGCGGCCGAGGAGCAGTCCGACGCGGAGTTAGCGACGGACCCCGCCGAGTCCGACCCGGCCGAGGAGACGACACCCGAGTCCGCAACGACGCCGCCGGAGCCGGCGACCGACACCACGGCGGACGCAACCGCCGACTCGGAGGCCGATGTCGGTATTGCAAAAAAGGCCAAGAGCCTTGCCACCGGTCAGGTTATCATCCGCGAGGAGGATCTTGATGACCCCCTGTGGACGCTTGAGACGGCCCTCTTGGAGTCCGATGTCCAGATGGATGTCGCCGAGGAGATTCTTGAGCACATCCGTGATGACCTCATCGGCGAGAGCCACCGCATTACCACCTCGATCGGTGACATCGTCGAAGACGCCCTCAGAGACGCGTTGATCGAGGTCACCTCAGTCGAGGGGGGTGACTTCAACACCCGGCTTGAGGCGGCTGATCGCCCGGTCGTGATCGTCTTCACCGGTGTCAACGGCGTCGGCAAGACGACCTCAATCGCGAAGGTTGCGCGGTATCTCGAACACCACGGCTACTCCTCGGTACTCGCAAACGGTGACACCTTCCGAGCCGGTGCGGCCGAGCAGATCGGCGAGCACGCCGAGCGGCTCGATAAAAAGGTCATCGCCCACGAACAGGGCGGCGATCCCGCGGCGGTGATCTACGACGCCGTTGAGTACGCCGAGGCCAACGATGTCGATGTTGTCCTCGGTGACACCGCCGGCCGACTGCATACTAGTGACGACCTGATGGACCAACTCGCGAAGATTGATCGGGTGGTCGATCCCGACCTGACGATTTTCGTTGATGAGGCCGTCGCCGGTCAAGACGCCGTTCGCCGGGCGCGCGAGTTTAACGACGCGGCGGCGATCGACGGTGCAATCCTCACGAAGGCTGACGCCGACGCCCAAGGTGGGGCGGCCATCTCGATTTCGCACGCCACCGGCAAGCCGATTTTCTTCCTGGGCACCGGCCAGGGCTACGAGGATCTCGAGGTATTCGATCCTGAGTGGCTTGTCGATCAACTGCTCGCCGAGCCTGATCTTGACCAGCCGGCTGAGGCCGAGTCGTAATCAGATGAATCCGCACCGGGGCCTGGCCCCGGGGGGCTCGTCTTAACTACTGATAAAGGCTTTAACGGCTCTGTCTCCTATTATAAACAAATGGTACTCGACAATCTGGGGAGTTCACTCCGGGGGACCCTTGACGATCTCCGCGGGAAGTCCCGCATCGAGGAATCCGATATCGACGAGATCGTCCGGGAGATCCAGCGGTCGCTTCTCCAGGGCGACGTCGAGTTGTCGCTCGTCCAGGATCTCTCGGAAGACATCAAACAGCGGGCCATGGAGGAGGATCCGCCGGCGGGGACAACCGTCCGCGAGCACGTCCTCCGGATCGTCTATGAGGAGCTCGTCGAACTGGTCGGCGAATCCACTGACCTCCCGCTTGAGGAACAGACCATCCTCCTGGCGGGGCTCCAAGGATCAGGGAAGACCACCTCCGCCGCCAAGATGGCGTGGTGGTTCTCGAAGAAGGGCCTTCGGACGGCCGTCATCCAAACCGATACCTTCCGGCCGGGGGCCTACGAGCAGGCCGAGGAGATGGCCGGCCGCGCCGAGGTCGATTTCTACGGTGACCCTGACAGCGACGATCCGGTTGCCATCGCCGAGGCTGGGCTTGAGGCGACCGCCGACGCCGACGTTCAGATCGTCGACACCGCGGGCCGACACGCTCTTGAGGAGGATCTGATCGACGAGATTGAGGCCATCGAGGCGGTGGTTGAGCCCGACCGATCGCTCCTGGTGCTTGACGCCGGTATCGGCCAGGGCGCTCGCGATCAGGCCGACCGCTTTGAGTCGGCAATCGGCATCGACGGCGTGGTCATCACCAAGCTCGACGGGACCGCCAAGGGTGGTGGCGCGCTGACGGCCGTCCAGGAAACCGGCTCGTCGATTGCCTTCCTCGGGACCGGCGAGGATGTCAAGGACATCGAGCGGTTCGAGCCCAATGGCTTTATCTCCCGGCTGTTGGGGATGGGAGACCTCAAGCAGCTGGCCGAGCGGGTCGAGCGGGCCATGGAGGAGACCGGGCAGGACGAGGAAGACTGGGATCCCGAGAACATGCTTGAGGGGGAGTTCACCCTCTATGACATGCGCAAGCAGATGGAGGCCATGAGTAGTATGGGACCGCTTGATCAGGTCCTCGACATGGTCCCTGGATTTGGTGGGGGCGGTCTCATGGACGAACTCCCAGACGACGCGATGGACGTCACCGAAGAGCGCCTCCGGGACTTCGAGGTGATCATGGACTCGATGACCGAGGGCGAACTCGCCGATCCCGATCGGATCGGCCAGAGCCGGATCCGCCGGATCGCTCGCGGTAGTGGCACCTCTGAGGACCGTGTCCGCGAACTCCTTGAGCAGTACAACATGATGGACCGGATGCTCGGTCAGTTCCAGGGAATGGGCGACGCCGATATGCAGCGGATGATGAAACAGATGGAGGGCCAAGGCGGCATGGGCGATATGGGTAATCTCGGCGGCGGCGATGGCCCCTTCTAAGCCCGAGCCCGTCTGAACCGGCCTTGTAGCCGCTGAATCTCGTCGATGAGCGTTGCCGTTGCGGCCATCAGCGGGTAATCGACATCCAACTCCCGGTACACGTACGCGATGTCCGTACACGGACGCGACAACCGCAGTCGGTTGCGCTGGGCGACCCGGATGTCCTGTCGCTGATCGATGAGTTCCTGACAGCGCTCTTCGAGTACGTCGAGCCGGCGGAGATAGCCGTCGAGTGTCGCGTCAGCAACGCCTGTTGGCGTTACCGTCCGATACTCCATTAGCTGGTCGGCGATCGGCACGAGAGCGTTCTTGCCGGTCTTGATCGCCTCGCGTTCTGTCTTAAGGCTCTCGCGTAGGAGCTGTCGTTTGTGTGTGGCCTCACGGGCGGCCGTCACAGTTGCCTGTTTGCACGCCCGGTCGAACGCCGACTGCTGGGTTAAGGCGGTTGCAACCTCCGGTGTGAGTTCCTCCCGGAGACTTTCCGCATACGTCTCGCCGTACTCCTGTTCGTAATGTGAGACGGCCATCACGGTATCTTCGTAGGCAGCCTGTACCCGAGCGGCGCTGTCCGGGGCGGTCATCGTCCGGGTCCGTAACGGCGGGTGTTGCTCATTGGATACTGAGTGTGGCCGGATCGCCTCGACGCGCTCGATGAACGTCTGGAAGGCCTGTATCTCCTCATCGATCCGCTGGCACTCCACGTCAAGACACCGGTGAGCCTCCTTGAGAAGCCCCGCAATCTCTGACCGGTCGGAGTCTGGCATATCCACTTTCACGGGAGCGCAAACCTTTGGGGTTGCTAATATGTTTATCAAGCAATATAGTGGACGCAATAGCGCTCTATACCGACTCCGACGTTGAGCCTCGCGGCACCACAGACGAGCGTTTTGCCCGCTTTCTCAGAGCGATGTCTACTCCGGTCACCCGAACCGTCCGGAGATGTAATCGTCTACGCGCTGACTCTCCGGATTGTTGAAGATCTGTTCGGTGTCACCGTACTCAGCAAGTTCACCACCGGTGAGGAAGACTGCGGTCTGATCCGAGATCCGCTCGGCCTGTTGCATGCTATGGGTGACGATCACCACGGTATACTCCTCGGCGAGGTCCTGGATCAGCTCCTCGATCTTTGCGGTCGCAATCGGGTCAAGCGCGCTTGCTGGCTCGTCCATCAACAGAACGTCCGGCCCCGTGGCGAGCGCCCGTGCGATGCACAGTCGCTGTTGTTGCCCACCGGAGAGCCCTAGTGCGTTGTCATCGAGCCGGTCTTTGACCTCATCCCACAGCGCGGCCTGCTTGAGCGACTGCCTGACGAGTTCCTCTTCTTTCTCGCTGTCGTCTCTCCCCGTCAGTCGGGCGAATAGCCCCTTGTTGATCTCTCCGTGCTTGCGTGGGCCATAGGAGATGTTGTCTCGGATGCTCTTGGGGAACGGGTTTGGCGCCTGAAACACCATCCCGACCTGTCGACGCAACTCAACGAGATCAACGTTGTCCTGGTAGATCTCCTCGCCGTCGAGTTCGACCGACCCGTCGACGCGTGCCGAGTCAATTCGATCGTTCATCCGGTTGAGACACCGCAGGAACGTCGATTTCCCACACCCCGACGGTCCGACGAGAGCGGTCACGCTCTTTGCAGGGATGTCGATTGAGACCCCCTGGAGTGCCTGCTCATCGCCATAGTGGACATCCAGATCGCTGACCGAGACCTTCGTCTTTCCGTCGAAGGAGTAGTCACTCCACTCGTCTTGGATTGTCTCTTGGGTTTCTCCACTGGTTGTCTCAAGAGGCTGTTCGGCCGGTTGTCGCGCCGTGGAGTCGGTGTTTTGGCTCATGTTAGCTCTGGAGTTTACTGCGGAAGTAATACCGCATTCCGATCCCGATTGCGTAAAACGACAGTACAACGATCAGAAGCAGCAGGGCAGTCGCCCACTGGAAACCGTTTGTCCCCTCGATGAGGCCGCCGCCGCCGACACCAGCGGTGATCAATGCGTAGAGCTGGTACGGAAGCGCAGAGGTTGCGTCGAGCAATTCTGGATTTGCAACGAACGGTGGTGACGCCGTGAATTCAAATCCTCCGATTACGTCGACCGTCTGACTCCCGGGGATAAAGGTCCCGCCGGCCATCGTGAGCAGGATCGGAGCGGTCTCGCCGGCGATTCGACCGACACCGAGGATCACGCCCGTAACGACGCCCGGCAACGCTGCTGGCAGCACAACGCTCCGGATCGTCTCCCACTTCGAGACTCCGAGTGCCGCACTTGCGTCTCTGTACTCTCGCGGCACCGCGATGATTGCCTCCCGGCTCGTGATCAACACGAGTGGGAGCAGCATGAACCCGAGCGTGAGCATCCCGGAGATCAGCGATTTTTCCCCGCCAAACCGCGGGATCAAGAAGGCGTACCCGAACAGCCCGAAGACGATCGACGGTGTGCTCCACAGACCGTTCGTTGCGATGTCAACCGCCCGGGTAAACCGTCCCTGCTCGGCATACTCGCTGAGGAAGATAGCCGCCCCAACCCCCAGCGGGACCGCGAAGAGCACAGCACCAACGACAAGCCAGACGGTCCCGACAACGGCCGGGAGCACACCGTTGAGTGTGTTGGTCAAAGCGACCCCTTTCATCGCGAACGGCCACTGGATCGGGAGTGCAAGTGTCACCGAGACCCCGAACAGGGAGATCGTCGTACCGGGACCCACTCCGAGACCGATCGTGATGCCCTCAAGAAGCCGTGGCAGTCCCCGGTAGAAGGTGAGCCCAACCAGTACGAACAGCACGGAAATGATCGCAATCGCGTTGAGGTAAATCAGCGCGTACGCGCCCATGTGCCGGCCACGGGCGCCAAATCCACCGTAGGCCTTCGCTGCCGCCCAGCCGGTGATCAACGAGGCAAAGAGCGTGATCACCGGGACCATGAGCTCGCCGCGAAAGCTGGCGCGCAGTCCCTTCGGTGTCCAGACCCAGGCCGGACCGATCACACCACTCAGGAGAATCAGGCCGGCGAACGCGGCGAATATACCGGCTGGAACCGTCGATCCGATGTCCTCTCGGGGTAGCACCGTGAGTACGAAGGCACCGCTGCCAAGCAGCAGTCCGGAGACGACCCATCCGATTGTGCCGATTCCGAGCGTCTGTGAGCCAATCAGTCCACCGACGACGAACCAGATCCCCGAGAAAGCGACGCCGGCGACAATCCCCGAACTCTCACGTGGGGTTGAATCCATGTATCCGGTGGCTGATCCGACCCCGAATCCGATCACGGCGAGGCCCAGTCCGATCAACAGCACTCCGAGTAAGGTGACCGTCGTAATCCCGGCCACCTGTGATGTCAGCGATACGACCCCGAAGACCGTCGCCATCGAGCCCGCAAAGATCAGTGCTGCGAGCCCAACTGCCGTGCCGGCGAGCAGTCGCGTCCTAGTCGACTGTCGTCGCATCACCGATGTCCGCGTAGCCTGTGCCATTATTCGACACCTCCGAGTTTCTGTTCCATCCGCGCCTCAATCAGCTGCGAGCCGATGCTGATGAACAGGACGGTGATGAAGAGGATCACCCCGGCCACGAACAGGGCATTCATCTGTATTCCAGTGGCTTCACCGTAGTTTGCGGCGACAAGTGAGGTTAGCGTTTCGTAGCCGTAGAAGACGTTAAAAATGGGGTCCGGAATCGTCGGGTTGTTCCGCAGCATCACTGTCGCTGCCATCGTCTCGCCAATCGCCCGTCCAACACCGAGCAGTACCGCCGCCGAGACCCCGGAGAAGGCGGCTGGGAGGGTGATTGACGTCATCGTCTGCCAGTCGGTGGTCCCAAGCGCCAGCGAGCCGCTCTTCATCGACTCGGGGATACTCGTGAGTGCATCCTCGGCGACCGAGACCACCGTCGGGAGGGCCATGAGTCCGACGACGATCCCCACGAACAGGTAGGTCCCCTGACCGACGAGATCGAACTGATCTGAGGCCCACGGACTGAGAACGGTAAATCCGATGAATCCATACACGATCGATGGAATCCCGGCGAGAATCTCGACGGCCGGCTTCACCGTCTCCCGAACAACCCCTGGGGCGATCTCGCTGAGAAACAGCGCCGCCGCCACGCCCAGCGGACCGGCGACCAGCGTTGCGATGATGGTCACCATCACGGTGCCGTGGATCATCGGTAACATCGAGTACCGGATCGGATCCGCGGCGGCGTTCCACCGTGTCTGGATGAACATCCGCAGTCCCGGCACGTTGAGACCGAAGACCTCGGCCGATCCGTATTGCAGGGCTGGCCACGCGCGCAGGAAAATAAACACGATGATTAATCCCAGAATGACCAGCGTTGAGATGGTCATCGAGAGTGTCAGCGCACGAGCCATCAACCCCTGGTGTTTTGCCCACCCGTATCCGGTCGCGATCAAGAAGACGGCGAACGGAACGACAGTCCAGCTTGACACGAGCAGAAACCCAATGAATGCGGCAATTAGACTCAGTGAACTGAGGAGGACCGTCGCGAGTTCGGATGGCGTCGCTTCGTCGATGAACCTCCGGCTCGACCTGACATACTGCATGCCGGCCGAACGGAGTGAATCGGGATCGAGTGTCGATGGAATGGTCATCATTTGAGAAGGGGAGCCCCCGGGTCCGTGGGCTTAACGACTCCCGGTTACGCGAGTTGTCTTAGGCCGTCTGCTCCGGCAACTTGTCCTTCTCGGACTGGATATCGCTTGTCGGCAGCGGGATGTAATTGACGTCCTCGACGAAGAGCTTCTGACCACCTTCGGTCAGAAGATCTTCGTCGAGAAGGTCAATTACATACCGCTGCCGACAAGCGATATCCAGT
>CAZFMU010000009.1:11953-23353 GCA_964520165.1 uncultured Salinarchaeum sp.
CGCCTCACGCATGTCCGTCCCGTCGGGGGTGTCCTCTGTGATCTTCGTGTACATGTGGAGGTCCCGGTTGAGCGGGTAGTCGCTATCAAAGATCGTGTTTTCGGCATCCCGGTCGGGCTCGTAGACCGTGCCCTCGAAGTCAATGGCAATCGGTTGAACCGCGTCGCTCGTAAACGCCAGCGCCATGTAGCCGATGGCGCCCTCGTTTTGCTCAATGACCGTCGCGACCTGCTGGTTCTGGCCCTTTCGAGTGTCAACGCCCGGCATCGCGGCGTCGGCGCCGCCGAGCATGTTGAGTCGGAAGCTGGTGTCCGTCCCAGAGCCCTCCGCACGGCCGACAGCGTAAATCTCCTGGTCTGGACCACCGACCTCGCTCCAGTTGGTGATTTCGTCCTGGTAGATCTGCCGAATCTGGTCGCCGGTGAGCTGGGTCACCCCCGCCTCGTACACGTCGCTGCTGACGACGACCGGCTGCCCGTCGCGACCGACGACGTGGTCGACGTACTCCTCTTGGGCCTCGGACTCGCTGATACCGAGCTCGGCTGTGATCGGGCCGGATGAGTTCCCGATGTCGACTTTACCGTCGCGCACCGCCTTACAGCCGGTCCCCGAGTGACTCAGCCCGATACTTGTCGGGAATGGGGGGTTCGACCTCTCTTCGGTCGGCTCAAAGCCGTACAGACTGGCGAAGTAATCGGCGATGTTCATGTCGGGCTCGCCCAGATCGCTCCAGCCAGGAACCGTACTCTCGCCCGAGGAGCCCCAGTACTCGCCGTCGTCCGGTGGTGAGTTTGAGTTCCAGTAAGCGCTGCCGGTGTTGGAGATCGGATAGACCGTCGAGGATCCTTCGGCGTTCAGCATCGACGTGTCGGTGCTGCCCGACCCGGCGGTCTCGTCCGTGCCATCTCCGTCGCTCTGTGAGGTACAGCCGGCGACGCCGGCCGCACCGACCGCTCCCGATGCGACGAGGAATTTGCGGCGTGATACAATATCGCTGCCTGTTGACTGGTCGGACGCCATCACCAGTACAAGCCCCTTGGACTATAAAGACGATTTATAATTGTGGTATAACGCCCGCCATAGGCGCGTATACCCATATGTTCGTAATATAGTGCTATATACCCGTCTGGACGCCGACCCTGGCAACACCCGAAGGGCTTACGCCCTGTCAATAGAAGCCCCAGGTATGTCCTCGACGGAGGAGCCTCCTGAACTCGCTGGCCTCGCCCTTGACGATGCGGTCGATGTGGTCGTCGCCACCTACAATGTTGATCGCGACCGTGCTGCGACGATTCTCCGGTCGGTCGCGGATGACGGCGTTGTCTCGCGCGAGGCGGTGTCAGATCGTCTCGGTCACGTCTCGAAGGTCGTTTCGACGCCGGAGACGCGGCTTGAGTTGACCGAGCGTACCCACCAGGCCATCATCGATCGTGTCGAGGAGGCCCCAGACTACGAGACGATCACGGCCCGGCTGACGCAATACGAGACCAGACTCGATGATATTCGGGAGGCGATTTCGAATCTCGGCACACAGCTTCAGACCCTCATTGATCGACGTGACGATGGTGCATTGTTTCCCCTCGCACGCGACCTTGAGCAGCTCAGCGAGCGTGCCAAACAGCTCCAGCAGCAGGCCGACAAACTCAATGCTGACCTTGAGACGTTTGCGGACTGGCTCGACGATCCTTCCGTGCGTGCCGATCGACTCGCGGAGGATGTCAACCTGATTGAGGAGGGGCTGGCGAGTTTAGAGGCAACAGTCGATGATGTTTCGCCCGATGCGGACGAGGACGCCGACCGCCAGTGGTTCGATGCGTCGCTCCGCCAGCGTGTCTTCGCGCTGTTGGTCGCCGATCTACGGTTCGAATATCGTGAACTTGCCGAGTGGGAGGCGACGATTGGGGCCGACGCGACCGGTCTTGAGGCGGTCGGTGAGCGGATCGATACGCTTGAGATGGAGGTCACCGCACTCAACGATCAACTCCAGGCGCTCGCTCGCTCGGCGTGGATCGACCGGTTCGCGGACCGGTTTGACGCCTTCGAAACGGAACTCGACGCGTTCGATCCCCCTGTACACTGGGGGGCTGTCCAAGATGTCCTCGCCGCCCATCGTCCCGATGATCAACAGGACTCTCAGGCGTGAGTCCAGCAGATCAGAGGTCCGAACGACCGCGCATCGCTGCCTGTAGCCCTGCCTCAGCCAAGTTCGCCCCGTACTCCGCTGTCCGCCGGAGGCTATCGACGACTGTCCCAAGGTGGTAGCCGTCCGCTACGTCGGCTTCGTGAATCCGCTGATCGAGGTCGTCGGCGCTTCTGACGACGCGGTCCGCGGCCGCGATGGCCGCATCGAGTTCCTCGGGTTCGCCCTCAAGAAGTCCCGATACAGCCCGTTGTACGATCGCTCGTGACTCCTCACCCAGCGCGTGCAGCTCGTCCCCGATGTCGGCTGGCGGTGGGGTCGTCCCGCGGTCGGCAACCGACGCGATTTTCTCGGCGTGATCAGCCACCCGTTCGATCTGACGGGCGGCTGTGTAGTAGTCGAAGGTGGTCAGTCGACCGAGGTCTCGCGACACACTGATATCAACGAGTGATCGGTGAAACTCGCGACAGATGAGCCGAAAGAGGCGATCGACATCATCGTCCTGTCTGATCACCCGACGAGCGTCCGCTTCGTCGCCAGCCTCAAGCGCGGTGAGGGCGTCCTCTTGCATCGACAGAGCAGTCAGCTCCATCTGGACCAGCGTCTGCTCGGCTGAGAGATCCGCGATGTCCAGCATTGTTCGGGCGACGATCCGATCGCCCGTCTCCTCGTGAATCTCGATTCCAACGAGTCCGGCAACGGCATCACGGATCGCACGGCGGTGGTCCGTCTCTGGGCCACCGACAATTTCGATCTCTTCGGCCCCAGCGACGTACGCCGCGGCAACGTTCCGGGCGAGTTCCTCCGGAGTCCGTCCGCCCACTTCAATCCGCCCCTGCCGTCGTCCCTCTCCATCGGTGCTGTCGGCTAACACGAGCTGTCGCCCACGGGAGTACAACTGGACTGTCGATCCGGATTCAATCCCTTGCGTTGCCGCCCAGTCCTTTGGCAACGAGACCGTGTACGTCGACCCACCGGTCAGCTGGACCTTCCGCTCGATCGGATCGTTATCGGCGGCCACGCCCATCACCTCCAGAATGGCCGCAGTCGCCGTTCGTGACAATCGAACGCGCATCCATCTGTGCGTGGGGTCGTATCACACGATCACGTTGGGGTAGGCACCCACAAGTATCGTGCTAATAGATATATATGCCAGCAATGATCTATATATTGAATCCCCAACCCGGGCGGTCCAGTATATATCCGTACGCTACGTTTCAGGTGGCTGGCCGTCCTCGGTCGCCGGAGCGATGTGATCGATGTATGCGTCGACCCCCGGTTCGTTCACGCGCACCCGAACGTGCAATTCGCCGAGTTCGTCTGGCTGTCCGACGGCGAAATTGACGACCCCCTCGAAGGCGGCCTGTTTCTTCAGATCGAAGCTGAAGGTATCGCCTTGGCGTCCTTCGAGGAACTGCCTGCGGGCGGTATCTAGAATCTTCTGGTCGTACAGCGCCTCCGAGAGTGTCTCAAGCGTGTGTGTCGTCGCAATTACCTCGCCGGGGTGCTGTTCGACCTCGGCGTCCGGAAACAGCGTCGTAATCGCGTCGATCACCCGATCGGTCACCTCCGTCGGGTAGACGGGCGCGGTGACCTGTACGTCAATGCTCCGGATCATGTGACCTCGGCCCGTTCGGTAAGAATCTCCCGGATCCGGCGCCGGTAGGCCTCAAGACTGTCATCGTTCTCGATGTGGATATCGGCCCGATCCATCGCTGCGCCCATCCCGAACCCGAGCTCTCGTTCGTCGCGCTCTTCGAGCGTCTCGGCGCTCGCCGATCCGTCGCGGCTCGTCAGGCGTTCCCGACGCACGCCGAGGGGGGCCTCGATGCTCACAAGCAGGAAGTCCTCGAAAGCCGCCTCGAACCGCTCGACCTCGACATCGCTCCGGACGCCGTCGACCAGCACCGTTTTGTGGTCCTCAAGCGCCGCCCTGATCAACGGCAACGAGCGCTCGGCGATTGCGTCCGGTCCGTGTTCCGCACGGAGGTCTGTGGCCACCTGGCCGTGGTGGACGGCCGGATCGAGTCCTCGCTCTCGACACTCTTCTCGGATAACATCTCCCATGGTGACAACAGGTACCCCGAGCTCCTCGGCGACGGCGGCCGCCTCGCCTTTGCCGCTGCCGGGAAGCCCGACAGTCGCCACGACAGTCATTACCGTGTTGTTGACGCGAGACGGGGTTAACGGTATCGAAACGGCCACTCGGCGATGGCGGCGTTTTTGCCGTCTGCGATCGAATCTCTTGCCATGCCCTGTCCCGAGCACCCTGCAGCCGGCGTCACCGTCGCCGTTCCCGTGTCGCTTCGCTCGTATGCGCCCGATCAGGCGGCGACGGTCACCCAGTGTACACGCTGTCTACGCGTCACCCCCGGCGGGGACGATCCCGATACACCTCAGGCGATTTCGACGGCCTACCCTGATGGCGAGGCTGGTGTCGGAGCCGTCTTACTCGTTGGGCTGCTAGAATCACTCGCGAGCAATCGCGATCGGATCGAGACGCTCCTTGACCACCTTGAGGACGCCGGCGTCGATGTCTTTCTCGTGATTGACCGACTCGCCGCCGACGAGCAACTCGACCCGTATCTCGACCTCTCACGACGGCGCCACCAGCTCGAACAGCTGGTCTAGACGCCGGTTGAGTACCGTAGAATACCCGCAATCCCGCCGAAGGCGTTGTAGAGCTGTTCGCCCTTTTCGAAGTCCGTCGAAATGAATGCGACCTCGGTGCCACGCTGTTCGGCAATGTTGATCAGGTGCTCGACGGCGTCCTCGCGCTCGGTTGCCTCCACCGGCTGCCCACACTCCGAGCACTCGTGCTCCGGCGTTGAGTGGCGCTGGTCAATCAGCTCGTAGTCGGTGTTTCCACACTCACACTCGTACACCACCACGTCCTGCCGGAGGTCCTCGCTGAGCAGGAGCGTATCGACCGACCCCATGATCAGATTCCGCCGTGTTGGCTCAAACCCGTAGGTCGCCAACTCACCACCGTGGAGCTCCTCGAAGAACTCCTCCATGTTGCGCTTGTCCTCCATGATCTCGGCATCGGCCAGCGCCTCCTGACCGGCGTCAACGAGATCGTACAATCCCGACTCGTCGGTGTAGGAGACGTCGAACTTTCCGATGACCTTCTCTTGGAGCTCGTGGTGGAGATAGTCACCATCGAGGAACTCGTCTTTGGTCGGCGAGGGCCCCCCGACGAGCACGCCATCGAGCTCGTGTCGCTCGGGCACAAACAGCTCGTTGGCCATCTCGGCGACCTCTTGATAGAAGTTGTCGATGGCTTCGAGTCGGAGACGGGCGAACCGCTGGGCCGACTGTCCACCTTTGCGCTGTTTGCCGGGGACCAGCGAGGTGGCTGACTTGACCGGCTCGACGCGTTTGCCCTTGAGCCAGCCGACGTTCGCCTCTCGGCGATCGAGAACGATCAGGCCGTAGAGGCCCTTGTCGGCGAGCATCTCCTCGAGCGGCTCGGTCAAAAACGTCGAGTCACAGTGATATCGGAAGGACTGGATCGGCTGTGGCGGATTCTCAAGCACCTTCGTGACCATCTCGGTCTGTCCACCGCCGGCGTCGATGGCACCGGAGAACAACACCATCCCGTTCTCGGGCGGCCGATCGTAGTACTGCAGGCGCGCCTTGATCGAGGAGAGAGCGTCTTGGACGTTCGTCCGAGTCTGCTTGGACTTGATGTTGGAGGCCTCGCTGTACTCGGTCGTGACGTGCTGGGTGACTTCGCTGATCTGTGTGTCCTCTGGCACGTAAATCGTCACGAGTTGTGTCCCGGATCCCTCGTACTCTTGGAGCTCCTCAATAACCCGTCGGTACTCGTAATCCCGACGGTCGGAGTCCACGTCGGCCTCCTGCGTAGACATCGTTGTCAGTACCAGCGGGAGAAGTAAGTACCTGTTGACCTGTCGGGGCTTTGGCGCCGATGCCATCGTATTTTAAGCCCGTTCGGCGTCTGCTTCTGGATACAGACCGATGCGCGACACGACTGATGGCGGCCGCCCACGCAAACGCCACACCACACGTGGCGTCTACGCGGTTGCCAGCGGTAAGGGTGGGGTCGGCAAGACGACCGTGACCGCCAACCTCGCAGCGGCTATCGCTGAACTTGGCTATGATGTCGCTGTCGTCGATGCCGATCTTGGGATGGCGAATCTCGACACGTTTCTCGGACTTGCGGCCGACGGTCCGACACTTGAGGATGTCCTCGCGGGGGCGGCGTCCGTCGGGGACGCTACCTACTCCGTCACGGACCGATTGACGGTCGTGCCCGGTGGCACCGACCTCGACACCTACACGCAGACCGACGTCGAGGAACTCCGCACGGTCGTCGCCCGTCTGCGTGAACGCGCTGAGTACGTGTTTCTGGATGTCGGTGCGGGCATCAGCTATGAGACCGTGTTCCCGCTTGAGATGGTTGACGGCGTGCTCCTCGTGACGACTGCTGACCCAGCCGCCCTTGAGAACGCCGAGACCACGCTTGCGGTCATTGACCGAGCCGGAACCCGCCCGGTGGGGGCCGTGCTCAACCGACAGTACGACGACGATACCCGTCCACAGGCGGTCGCAGCCGAGATGGGTATCGAGTTACTCGGAACGGTCCCAGCAGCCGCCGTTGTCCGGGAGGCGCTTGATGCGGGGACGCCGGTTGTCGATCACGCGCCCGGTAGTTCGGTGGCCGGGGCCTTCCGCCGACTCGCCGGTCAACTCGTCGGCACCGACTATACGACCGATTCGACGACCGATGCGGCGGCACCGGAGCCCTCAATGACGGAGCAGAAAGCGGTCGATGCGGCCATCGAGGAGGTGTCCGTTGCGGACGCCGACCCGACGGCGGACGAGTCGGATCCGGTTCTCGGACTTGAGGAGGCTGACGAGCCAACATCCTCGACGGACTCGTCGTCCGACGAACCGGCTGACCGGACGACATCCGCGGCCGCCGCCTCTGAGGATAACCCGACAACAGCGGACAAGACGGACTCCGACTCCGGTGGTTTTCTCTCTTGGCTGTGGCGATAGCTTCGGGCGAACTCTTTAGCCGACTACATTGACTCGGGTGCGGCGACTCCGAGGATATCCAGCGCGTTTGCGAGCGTGTGCTTCGTCGCGGCGACGATTGCGAGTCGGGTTGCCCGTGTCTCCGGCTCGGCGTCGAGCACCGGACACTCCCGGTAGAACGTGTTGAACTGGTCGGCTAATTCTCGCGTGTAGGTGGCGATAGCGTGCGGTTCGTACTCCTCGGTGGCGTCCTCAATAGCGGCCGGGAACCGCGCGATCGTTCGGACCAGTGCCTCCGCGGGCGGTGTCATCGATGCCGTTGGCGCGTCGGACACCGAGTGGCCCGCTTCCGTGGCGGCATCGAGGATCCCACAGCAGCGGGCGTGCGCATACTGGACGTACGGCGCCGACTGGGCGTTGAAATCGAGCGCCCGATCCCACTCGAAGGTAATCTGCTTGGCCGGCTGCTTGGCGACGATGTCGTATCGGACGGCACCGACCCCGACCTGGCGGGCGATCCGCTCGATGTCGTCCTCCTCAAGATCGTCGTCGCGGATCCGGTCGCCGAGCCGGGCTTCGACCTCCTCGCGCGCCCGATCGATGGCTTCATCGAGTAGATCGTCGAGCTGGACGCCGGTACCGGCCCGCGTCGACATGCGTCCCTCCGGCAGGGTCACATACGAGTAAATCACGTGGTCCAGCCGATCGGACTCGTTATCGAGAATCTCAAGGGCTGCCTTGAGCTGGTCAGCTTGGAGCTTGTGATCCTCGCCGAGGACGGTCACCGCCCGATCGTAGTGCTCGAACTTCCACTCGTGGTGGGCGAGGTCGCGTGTGGTGTACAGCGTCGTGCCATCAGAGCGCAAAAAGACGAGGTTCTTGTCGATGTCCCACGCCGCAAGATCGAGTTGCCAGGCGTCGTCCTCGTAGACGGCCTGGGGACTCTCCTGCAGTCGCTCGGCGACGGCGTCGGTCGATCCGTCGCGCATGAACCGGGTCTCCTTAACGAACTCGTCGAACTCAGCGGGCAGCCGTCTGAGACACGCCTGCATCCCCGAGAGCACCTGATCGACCACCGTGCCGACCCGCTCGTAGGCATCCTCATCGCCGGCATCAAGCCCCTGCATGAGATCTTGAATCTCGGCCTCGGCCTCTGTGACTGCCTCCTCAGGGCCGTCCTCAAGGAAGGCGTTGCCCTTCCGATAGTATCGCACGAGGTCGTACTCGATACGGTCTCTGGCGGGGTCGTCCTCAAGATCCGCCTCGTCGAAGGTCTCGTAGGCCCAGGTGAAGACGGCGATCTGCCGGCCGGCGTCGTTGACGTAGTAGTGTCGGTCGACCTCGTAGCCGGCGTACTCAAGCAGATTGGCAACCGCATCGCCGACAATCGGATTGCGGGCCCGTCCAACGTGGACCGGGCCCGTTGGATTCGCGCTGGTGTGCTCGACGACGACCGACTCGTTCTTCGACGGCCGTTCGCCGTAGTTCACGTCCGCTGCAGCGAGCGTGTCCGTGAAGTATGCTTGGTCGGGGTAGAAATTGAGGTATGGACCCGTCTGTTCAACCCGTTCGATGTAGGCTATCGACTCGACATCGATGGTGTCGACCAACTCGGCGGCGACAGCGGCCGGGGCGGTGCCGGCGTCCCCGGCAACGCGAAAGGCCACACTCGAGGCGACCACCGCGTCGACATCCTCGGGCGGTCGTTCGAGGCCAAGGTCGTCGCTCGGAAGCGACTGGGCTTCGAGCGCCGCTTCAAGCGCGGCAGCGACCTCCTCGCGGGTCTCGATGAGCATGTCCCGCGGTATACGAGCAGCCGGTTTAGGAATACCGACACGCGCGCAGAACAGTAGGTTTATCAGTCGTTCGGCGCCAAATATCAGCAAGATTACTTCGGCTATGGACAGTTCCCAGCGACACCCGGAGGTGAATATCGGGCTGGTCGGACACGTCGATCACGGCAAGACGACGCTTGTGCAGGCTCTGAGTGGCGAGTGGACCGATCAGCACTCTGAAGAGCTCAAGCGCGGGATTTCGATTCGACTCGGATATGCGGACACCACGTTCCGTCGGTGTCCCGGGGTCGAGGGCCCCGAACAGTATACCGTCGAATCGACCTGTCCCGACGGGAGCGACAGCGAGCCCGTTCGGACGGTCTCGTTCGTCGATGCCCCCGGCCACGAGACGCTCATGGCGACGATGCTCTCCGGGGCGGCCATCATGGACGGCGCGGTCCTCGTGATCAGTGCCGCCGAGTCGGTTCCCCAGCCCCAGACCGAAGAACACCTGATGGCTCTTGACATCATCGGGGTCGAGAACATCGTCATCGCGCAGAACAAGATCGATCTCGTTGATCGTGACCAGGCCCGCGAGAACGCGGCCGCGATTGAGGAGTTCGTTAGTGGGACCGTCGCCGAGGGGGCGCCGATTATTCCGGTTAGTGCCCAGCGAGGAGTCAACATCGATCTGCTGATCGACGCCGTTGAGGAGACCATTCCGACTCCCGAACGCGATCCTGACGCAGACCCCCGGATGCAGGTCGCCCGGAGCTTTGATATCAACCGCCCGGGAACGACCTGGGAGGACCTTCTTGGCGGCGTGCTCGGGGGGAGTCTCGTCCGTGGCACCCTCGAAACGGGCACCGAGATTGCGATCCACCCCGGCCGCGAGGTTGACACCGGTGGGCAATCCGAGTACCAGCCCATTACGACCACGGTCCGGTCGCTTCAGGCGGGCGGCGAGACGATCGATGAGGCCACCCCCGGCGGGTTGCTCGGTGTCGGCACCGGACTCGATCCGGCACTCACAAAGGGCGACGCGCTGGCCGGTCAGGTTGCCGGTCCGCCAGGAACCCTCCCGCCGACCCACGAACAGTTCACGATGTCGGTCGAACTGCTTGATCGTGTTGTCGGCACTGAGGTTGAGGAGATCACGACCGGTGAACCGCTCATGCTCACCGTCGGCACGGCCACAACCGTCGGCTCGGTCACGAGTGCCCGTGGTGACGAGGCCGATGTCGTCCTGAAACGGCCGGTCTGTGCGTCGCCTGGCGCGTCGATCGCGATCAACCGCCGTGTCGGATCACGCTGGCGACTCATTGGTGTCGGTACGCTCGTTGAATAGCTATGTCTGCCTCGGTCCCCCAGACGGTCGTCCTTGACACCAACGCGCTGATGATGCCCGTCGAACTTGATGTCCGGCTGTTCGATGAACTCGATCGGGTGTTCGAGCGCGTCTCCCCCTCAGAGTTCGAACTCCGGGTGCCCCAGCCGGTCATTGCGGAACTCCGGGATCTCGCAGCCGGTGGTGGCGAGGCGGGAATCGCCGCCAGTGTGGGTCAGGATCTCGCGTCCGACCGATGTGTCTCCGTTACCGCAGACGCCACCTACGCCGACGACGCGGTCGTTGAGCTAGTTGAATCCGATCGCGCCGATTATGTCGTCACCAACGACGCCCCGCTTCGGGACCGCGTGCTCGATCGCGGGGTACCAGTTATTAGTCTCCGGGGCTCGAACACGCTCGCAATCACGGAACCATAAGCATGTACAAACGGGTCAGAGTTCGCGATACGGTTGAAGTACCACCGGAAGAGCTTGCTAATGTCACCCCCGAGCTGGTCCGCCGTCTCCTCCAAGACAAACTTGAGGGGCGCATGGACGAGGAACTCGGGTCGATCGTTTCCGTCACCGAGGTACACGATGTCGGTGAGGGACAGGTGCTTCCGAACCGGCCGGGTGTCTATTACGAGGCCGAGTTCGACGCACTCGTATACGATCCCGAAATGCAGGAGGTCATTGACGGGAACGTCGTTGAGGTCGTCGAGTTTGGCGCTTTCATCGGGATTGGCCCCGTCGATGGACTCCTGCACGTCTCACAGATCTCCGATGAGTATCTTGCCTTCGACGCTGAAAACCAGCAGCTCGCCTCAAGCGACTCAAACCGGGTGTTAGGCGTCGACGACGCCGTTCGTGCCCGGATTGTCACCATGTCGATCGACGAGCGCAACCCCCGGGACTCGAAGATCGGGCTGACCGCCAAACAGCCCGGGCTGGGGAAACACGGCTGGCTTGAGGAGGAGCGCCAACAGCAGGAAGCCGAGGCCACGGCGGGTGAGAACTGATGGCCGAAGACCGGCTTGTGTGCCGGGAGTGTCACCGCGTCGTTGAGCCCAACCGACAGACCTGTCCGGTCTGTGGGTCCTCATCACTGACCGAGGACTGGGCGGGCTACGTCGTTATCGCTCACCCAGCGCA
>CAZFMU010000010.1:0-22698 GCA_964520165.1 uncultured Salinarchaeum sp.
TCGTTGTCGTCTAAGACTTCGTAGTTGAGGTATTCGACGGTGGGCATCACCGCCGGCTTCACCGGCCTGTCTGTTAGACCTTTCTGTTCCAAATGTGTGTTGATACCATACCACACGCTACGGGATGATTTGATCGCCGTCCTCGTAGACGGCAATGGCATCAACAGGACAGGCGCGGGCGGCAAACTTCGCGTCAAGTTCGGCCTCCGGGGGCACCTCTCGGCGGAACAGACCGTCCTCGACCTCCTCGGCCTCGGAGAGGACCGCCTTCCCGGCGGTCGTATCCTCCTCGAAGGCGTCCCACTCGGCGACGCACTGGAACATACCGATACACGTGTCGCGGTCGTACTCAATGTACATATCGAGACTTACGCGAGCGACGGTATGGGTGTGACGGCCCCCCGGCTGCTGTGGGACGGGTTTTATTGTTCCGGGTGTGCACCCCGGGAGTGATGAAGGAGATTATCCAGACCGACGAGGCCCCCGCCGCCGTTGGGGCGTACAGTCAGGCGACGACTACAGACGGACTGGTCTTTACTGCCGGGCAACTCCCGATGACACCGGACGGTGAGCTGCTTGATAATGCATCGGTGGCCGCACAGACCGAACAAGCCCTCGATAACTGTGGAGCCATTCTTGCCGAGGCAGGGGCCGACTTCGAGGACGTCCTCAAGGTAACCGTCTTCCTCTCGGACATCGACGCCTTCGACGAGATGAATGACACGTACGCCGAGTACTTCGATGTCGAACCGCCGGCACGGAGTGCCGTGGAGGTGGCCGCTCTGCCGAAGGGTGTAGACATCGAGATCGAAGCGATCGCCGTCGCCTGAACACATTGCGTACGACGAACAGAAGGCTTTAACCGACCGACAGGGCTACGATTAGGTGTCGCGTGCCAGGATGGCCGAATCTGGTAAGGCGCACGCCTGGAAAGCGTGTTCCCACACGGGATTCTGGGTTCAAATCCCAGTCCTGGCGTCTTCTTGTGGCTCAATCGAGCGGAGTCACATACTTAAACCATTCAGGATGGCGTGGTCCAGCCGATCCGCCGCAGTAGAGAGGTTAGGCACGAGCAGCCGATAGACGGCCACAGAACCACAAACAGCAGACGCTGTATCTGGGAGCGGATCGAATGATCCGACGGTGAAAGATAGACTTATATAGAAGCACTATCATAGTTCGACTCGATTATGAGCCAGCGCATGCAGCAGGGCCAGCCGATGATCGTAATGTCCGAGGAGTCCCAGCGCGTCAAAGACGAGGACGCGCAGTCCCGGAACATCTCGGCGGCTCGAGCCGTCGCCGAGTCCGTCCGGTCGACCCTCGGTCCGAAGGGTATGGACAAAATGCTCGTCGATTCCATGGGAGACGTGACAGTCACAAACGACGGCGTCACGATCCTTCAGGAGATGGACATCGATGATCCGACCGCCGAGATGATCATCGAAGTCGCCGAGACGCAGGAAGATGAGTCCGGTGACGGCACCACGACCGCCGTCGCGATTGCCGGTGAGCTCCTCAAGAACGCCGAGGACCTCCTCGAGCAGGACATCCACCCGACGGCGATCATCAAGGGCTTCACTTTGGCGTCCGAGCACGCCCGAAGCGAGGTTGACGATATCGCCACCGCCATCGACCACGAGGACGAAGCACTGCTCCGGTCGGTAGCGGAGACCTCGATGACCGGGAAGGGCGCCGAATTCAACAAGGAATACCTCGCTGAACTAATCGTCGAGGCCGCCAGCCAGCTCACCGTCGAAAGCGAAGACGGCGATCGGGTTGTCGACCTGGAGTTCCTTAAGATCGAGACCCAGACCGGTGGCGCCGTGTCCGACTCGGAACTCCTCCAGGGGGCGATTATCGACAAGGATCCGGTTCATGACAACATGCCGGTCGAGGCAGAGGACGCCAACATCCTCCTACTTGACCAGCCCATCGAGGTTGATGAGACCGACGTCGATACCGAGGTCAGCGTCGCCGATCCTGACCAGCTCCAACAATTCCTCGACCGCGAGGAGGAACAGCTCAAGGCGAAGGTCGAGCAGATTGCCGATCTCGGCGCCGATGTGGTGTTCTGTCAGAAGGGGATCGACGACCTCGCCCAGCACTACCTCGCAAAGGAGGGCATCCTGGCGGCCCGTCGGGTCAAGAAGTCCGACATTGAGTTCCTCACCGAGGTCGTTGACGCAGGCATCGTCTCTGATCTTGCGGACGCGACCGAAGCGGATCTTGGCGTTGGATCGGTCGTCCGCGATGAGGCCAACGAGAGCTTCCACGTAACCGGCGAGGACGCCCACGGCGTGACGCTGGTGCTGCGGGCCTCGACGGACCACGTTGTTGACGAACTCGAACGAGGAGTCAACGACGCGCTCGACGTGGTTGCTCAGACGATTGCCGACGGGCGTGTGCTCGCTGGCGGTGGGGCAATCGAAATCGAACTCGCGCAGCGACTCCGAGAGTACGCCGACAGCGTCAGTGGCCGCGAACAGCTGGCGGTCGAGCGGTTTGCCGACTCGATCGAGCTGGTCCCACGCGTGCTCGCAGAGAACTCCGGGCTCGACCCCATCGACACACTGGTCGACCTGCGGGCGGCCCACAACGATGGCGATGTCCGCGCCGGACTCAACGTCAACGACGGCGACGTTCAGGACACCTTCGAGGCCGGCGTCGTCGAACCTGCTCACTCCAAGCGCCACGCCATCTCCTCGGCGACCGAAGCCGCCAACCTCGTGTTGAAGATCGACGATATCATCTCGGCCGGTGACCTCTCGACCGAAGGCGAAGAGGACGAGGAAGGACCCGGTGCCGGTGCCGGCGGAATGGGCGGCATGGGCGGCGGGATGGGCGGCATGATGTGACCGTCCGGTAGGTCCACACGATTCGATCAAGCCGATTGACAACCGATCAATTAAGCTGACGGCCGCATATTCCTCTTTTATGGAGACGCGAATCCTGGATAGCGACGACGTTACCGAAACGATTGCGCTACCGACGCTGATCGACGCCGTTGAGCGAGCTTTCGTAGCCTACGGCCACGATAACGTACAGATGCCCGCAAAGTCCTACATCGAGCTGGCGCAGTACGACGGCGATTTCCGAGCAATGCCGGCATACGTTGACGCCGAGGACTGGGAGGGGGCGGCCATTAAGTGGGTCAACTCACACCCAAACAACCCAGAACGGTTCGATCTGCCGACCGTAATGGGCGTGGTAATCTACTCGGATCCCGAGACGGCCGTGCCGCTAGCGATTATGGACGGAACGGAGCTGACGCGACTCCGCACCGGAGCGGCAGCGGCTGTCGCGACGGACTACCTGGCGATTGATGACGCCACCTCACTCGGAATCGTCGGTGCCGGCGTGCAGTCGTACGCTCAGCTCAACGCAATCGCAACCGTTCGTGATCTTGAGGAGATCATCGTCGCCGAACAGGATCAGGCTCGTCTCGAGGCGTTCATTGACGCGTTTTCGGACCGGTTTGATGTCCGGGCTGGCTCAATCGCAGACGCTGCGGCGTGTGATATTCTCTCGACGGTGACCCCGGTTCGTGAACCGATCGTTGATCGTGCTGTTGTAGGAGATCACACGCATATCAACGCCGTTGGGGCAGATGCCGCTGGCAAGCAGGAACTCGACGAGCAGATTCTGCAGGACGCAACGATTGTGATCGACGACTACGAGCAATGCACGCATTCCGGGGAGATCAATGTCGCCTACCAGGCCGGACGGTTGACCGACGACGACATTTACGCCGATCTCGCTGCTATCGTCACCGCCGAAAAGCGCGTCGACACCGATGGACTGACTGTCTTTGACTCGACCGGTCTTGCGATCCAGGATGTTGCTGCCGCCCACACTGCCTACGAGGGTGCCGTCGATGCCGATCGGGGAGAAACAATCGAACTGCTCACGACAGCGTGATCCACCAGAGGGGCACCGGATCGGGTGCAGTCGACAAATCAGGCCACGTAGATGGCCGGTCGGAAGGGAACCGCCTGTGAGGCCTTGTTCTCCGGATCAACCGGGTCGGCATCCTCGGACGCGACGACGACCTCGGCGTCGAATTCGCGCTCAAGGAAGTCAACTGCCTGGTCGTAAACGGCCGTTTCGTCGACCGCGGTGAGCGCATTGAGACGCTCATCGTCGTATCCACGGACGAACTCAACAAGTTCGCCGACGATGTCGTTGACCGCCTCGCCGCGCTCGCGGAGATCCGGATTGTCCATGACCCGTCCCATGACCGCCCCGTGATCGGGGCCGGTTTCGACGGCCGTCTCGAAGACCTCGTGTTTCCAGTTTGCCGCCGTATAGATGCGGATTGTCTCGGGATCCTCGCCGGTCACCTCAAGGATGTCCGCGATGTCGTCAGTCAGTTCCTCAACTAGCCACTCGCCGGCGAGGACGGTCGCATCGAGGTACTCATCGGCCGGGGTCGGCCAAGCGGCGTCCTCGGCCGGTTGCCCGGTCAGTCGCTCGTGGAGCTCATTTGCGAGGAACGGCACGAACGGCGCAAGCAGCCGGAGGCGCATCTTGAGCACCTCCCGAAGCGTCCACCGGGCGCCGGGGCGGTCCTGATCGGTCCGGCGGCGATACCACCGGAGGTGTTCCTCGAAACGGTAGAACGCCTCTTGGCTGGCCGTTCGGGTCTCAAAGCTCTCCAGTGCCTCGGTCACCGATTCGATCGTCTCCTGGAGGTTTGCAAGCAGCCACCGGTCGATATCCTTGAGTTCGTCCGGATCACCACCGGGACCGTCGATCAACTCGACCGCCCGACGCCAGAAGCGCGCGAGTTGGTCATGCGTGGATGAGACCAGGTCGTCCCGCCAGTCGAAGTCCTGCCAGGGCTCGGAGCTGTTGAGCAGGAAGAACCGGACGGTGTCGGCGCCGTACGTGTCGATCGCTTCGCCCGGGAGGATCACATGCCCCTTCGACGAGGACATCTTCTCGCCCTCAAGCAGGCCCATTCCCATGGTGGTGATACCACCAGGCCAGTAGGCCTCCTCGAAGAGTTCAGCGTGATGATACAGGAAGAACGTCAGGTGGTTACTGATCAGGTCCTCCGCCGAGCACCGATAATCAACGGGGTACCAGTAGTCAAACTCCTCGCGCAGTTCAAGAGCCTTCTCTGGAGCCTCCTCGACGGCCTCGGAGCCATAAAACAGCGCGTCAAAGAAGTCGCGATCGAGCTCCTCGACGGGGATGTCCTGGAGCCGGTGAGCAATCGTGTAGTAGGCCATATAGATTGTCGAGTCGCTCAACGGCTCAATGATGAACTCCGGATCCCACGGTAGTGGCGTCCCTAGCCCGTAGTTCCGGATACAGGGCCACTCTTCAAGCCAATCGACGGTGTGGTAATACTGCTCGCGGGTGTTCTCCGGGATGGTCTCAAGCTGGTCGATGGCCAGATTGACCTTCCGGACCCACTCCTCGTCGTTGTACCGGAGGAACCACGTCTCCTGTTCGGCCACCTCAACATCGCCGCCACACCGACAGACAACCTCCTCGGCGAAGTCGTACATGCTGGCGAAGGCCCCCTGCGAGCGGTAGTGCTCGTCTAAGACATCGCGAACATCTTCGATGACCTCGCCGCCGAACTCGCCGTAGGTATCATGGAGCACACCCTGGTGGAACTCTCGGTTATACAGTTCTTGTGTCGCCTCCTCGAGTGCGGGATCGCCCTGGGTATCGATCCCATACTCCTCAACGACATCGCGCGCCGGGATCTCGCCGTAGCCCTCGATATCGAGGATCGACACCGGTTCGATCGCACGCACCCGCTCGGGGTCAACGCCATAGTCGGCAAGATCGTCCGCGCGCGATTTGGCATCCTGGAGGGCGACATAGTCATCGGGCGAGTGCGCCGGGACCGACATCACGACGCCGGTTGCATTCTCGACATCAACAAAGTCCGCCGGAAGGATCAACAGCTGATCGCCGGTGACGGGATTCTCGACCTCGCGGCCGACCAGGCGGGCGCCTTCAAAGCGCTCTTCGACGGTGACATCGTGTGCCTGCAGATCAAGCTTCTCGGTAGCGGCCGCCGAGACGATCCAGGTCTCGCCATCGACGGTCGCACGGACGTAGGTGGCCTCGGGATCGACGTAGGCGTTGGTGACACCTCGGACGGTCTCCGGCCGGAGTGTTGCCATCGGATAGGTCGCCTCAGCGTCACTGAACTTGATCAGGGTGTACTCCTGAAACTCCGCATCCTCGCCCTCAAGTAGATCGTGTGTCGTCACCGGCTGTTTCTCGTTAGTACAGTAGTTGACGGGGTGCAGGCCCTTCTCAAGGAGTCCATGTTCGCGGAGGGTCTCGTACTGCCAGGAAATAAACTGCTTGTACCGTTCGTCCTCGGTAGTAAACTCGCGGCGCCAGTCGATCGAGAGGCCAAGTTGGCTCATCCCCGTCTTATACGAGCAGTCGGCCTCTTCGATAAAGTACCGCGCGTAGCCCATCGGAGTTTCGAGATCAGCTAGATCCGCTTCGGGCACGCCGAAGGCGTTCTGGAGGCTGTTGATCTGGGCCTGTTCCCCTTCTTTGAGCCGCTCAACAGCACCGATAATCGGGGTGCCGGTGACGTGCCAGGCGATTGGAAAGAGGACGTTATCGCCCTGCTGGCGACGGTAGCGCGCGTAGACATCGGGGACGGTATAGGTGCGCGCGTGGCCGATGTGCATCCCGCCACTCGGGTAGGGATACGGGACGGTAATGAACGTGGCATCCGCCTCGGAGTCCGGATCAACCTCGTAGCGACCCTCCTCAGCCCACCGGCGACGCCAGCGATCCTCAATCTCCGCGGGCTCGTAACTCATGCGTGACCGTTCGGACGGCGGGAGTAAAAAGGACTGCCGACTTCTCGCGCCGAGCTCATCACTCAACCGACGACCAGCTATTCGATTTCGATCTCGTGGCCGCCGGTTGCATCCTCGGCTTTTGGAAGCGTGATCTCAAGAACCCCATCGGAGTACGTCGCTGAGATTGCTGTCTCATCGACCGGATCTGGGATTCGTACCGTGCGGTTAACCACTGCACGGCGACGCTCGCGTCGGATGTAGGCGTCCTCCTCAACATCGAGGTGATCCTGTCGTTCGCCGTGGATGTGAAGCCGTCCATCGGAGTAGGTGACATCAAGCTCGTCGGCGTCGTATCCCGGAAGATCAACGAGAACGGTATACGCATCATCACGGTCGACGACATCACACGATGCTGCCCGTGGCATCGACACGTCAATCCCGGTGTCGAGACGGTCTAACAACTGTTCGAGATCATCGAGTGGACTAGAGCGCATAGTCAGCAGGTTGGTAGGTTTGAGTCGAATAAAACTCTACCGGAGCACCGGATCAGACGACGTGTTCGACGTCATAAGAGCCAAAGCGCTTGACCCATCCGTTGGACGCCAGTTCCTCAATATCCGCAAGCGCGTCCTGGGTCCGATCCTCATAGAGTCCGGCAGCGATGTCGATGTGAAAGACATAATCACCGAGTCGGGCACCGCTGGGGCGAGACTCGATACGGGTGAGATTGATGTCGCGGTCCGCGAACGGCTGGAGCAACTCCAGCAGGAGACCGGGGTAATCGGTGTTTGGATAGACCGCAAAGGAGGATTTCCCGCCGGCACGGTCAAGCGTCTCGCGCGGGCCAATCCCGAAAAAGCGAGTGGCATTCGAGGTGCGGTCTTGGATGGCCTCGGCGATAACCTGGAGATTGTCGGTGGCGTTCTGGGGGTGGCCGATGGCAGCGACGGTCGGATCCTCACGGGCAATCTCAACGCCACGGGCCGTTGAGGCAACCGCCTCAAGCGAGGCGTTCGGATACTCGGCGGCGAGGTATTCGCGGCACTGTGCAAGCGCCTGCGAGTGGCTGGCGACTGTCTCGAAGTCGGGACGCTGGGCAAGTAGCGCGTGGCGAATCGGCGTGACGATTTCTCGGAGGACGGCCACATCCGCCTCGGCAAGCGCGTCAAGGCTTTCGGTAACCGACCCTTCGATGCTGTTTTCGATCGGGATCACACCGCGAGGGTGCTCACCGGCTTCGACGGCTTCGACGATGTTCGTGACCGACTCGCGGAAGGCGATGTCGTCCGAAACGGCCGTCGCAGCCCGGTGGGAGTAGGTGCCTTCGGGACCCAGCGTGACGACTTGCATACAGACAGGATACTCAGGATATCGACTAAAACGCGTCGGGAGCAGAATGGGCGTCCTCAAAAGGAGACATCAGTCTCCATGTCTTCGGTTGCCTCGCCGAGACCGTCCTCGCGGGCCCGCTGGGTCAGTCCTCCCGTGAGATCAGCGTCGGCAAGCAGTTCGGCGAACTCATCGCGATACCGATCGTTTGCCCGACGGGCCTGATCGCGGGCTTCAAGCAGTTGTCGATACCGACGAATCGTCGCTGTGGAGGCTTCAAACCGGTCGACGAGATCCTCGACTGACGCCCCCTGGGCGACGGCACGACGAAATGCGTCGAACGCGAAGGGGGCCTCGAAGTCCTCTTCACGGAAGCAGTGAAGATCAAGTCGGGCCTCGAAGACCGTCTGCTCGGAGCACTCCACGGCATCGGCGATGGCGGCGTCCGAGTCCCCGTCGTAGAATCGCCGGACAACGGTGAGTAGCTGATCGTCCGTGAGGTCACTCCGGAAGGTATACCGCTCGCGCATCTCGGCGAGCATCGCCTCAAGACGCTCGTCGGTGGATGTATCGTCAGTGAGCGTCCCACGGGCGTCTGACTGCGCCTCAGTAACGGTCTCGGTGTCTGAGACCTCTAAGAAAACCTCTCGGAGGGATTCGGTTTTCTCGTCCATACGGATAGCCAACACAGAGACCGATATATAAGCCTTCTTCGCTGTGTCGTAAACCAATGGTTATTTTTGAGTTGACGGACCCAGCATAGCCGTGAGCACCGACTACGACGACGTTGATCTCGTTGCCGATCGAACGGTCCACCAGCTGGCCTATGCGGCAGCGATGGCCGCACTGACCGCTGCCTTGGCCTACGTCGCTGTCCCGTATCCGCTCTCACCGGCACCGATCACATTACAGGTACTCGGCGTCTTTCTCGCCGGGATCTTCCTCGGACCCCGGTGGGGGGCCGCCGCCATGGCGCTGTACGTCTTTACCGGTGCGGTCGGCGTTCCGGTCTTCGCACAGGGCAACGCCGGGCTCGGCTACCTACGAGGCCCGACAGGTGGGTATCTTCTCTCGTTTCCGATCGCCGCCGCTGTCATTGGGCTCGGCGTTCATCGCAGCACGCGGGTGACCGACCTCCGGCAGATCGGACTGCCGTGGTACGCATTCGGGCTTGCCGGTGGGATCGCCACCATGTACGTGCTCGGCGGACTCTGGTTAAGCCTGGTCCTCGAGATCTCGATCCCGAAGGCGCTCGTAACCGGAGGATTAGTGTTCCTACCCGGCGATATCGCCAAGGCGATCGCCGCCATCCTCGCCGGACGAAGTGGAGTCGTCACTGGACCCGGACAGGCGTGATTAGCGTACAGAACCTCACGCACCAATATGATAGCGTCGCTGCGGTTACCGATGTCTCACTAACACTTGGCGACGATGAGGCAGTAGCGATTGTCGGGGCGAACGGCAGCGGGAAGACGACGCTGGTGCGTCACTTCAACGGCCTATTGACGCCCGATACCGGGACCGTCAGCGTTGACGGACGCGCGGTTACCGACGACCCGGTTTATGCTCGGACGACCGTCGGGATGGTCTTTCAGCACCCACGGGATCAGTTCGTCGCCGCGACGATCGGCACCGACGTTGCTTTCGGCCCGGAAAATCTGGGGCTCACTCGCGAAGAAATCGACACACGGGTTAAAACCGCCCTCGCAGCGGTCGGACTAAAAGGCCGGCGTGACGAGCGACTCGATCGACTGTCGGGCGGCGAACAGGCCCGCGTCGCCATCGCCGGAGCCCTCGCGATGAATCCGGATCATCTTGTCCTTGACGAGCCGTTTGCCGGCCTCGACTGGCCGGCCCGTCAGACCGTCCGCGAACATCTCGCGGAACTCGCCGACAACGATACCGGAATCGTCATCGTGACACACGAACTGCGCGATATCGTCTCCCTAGTCGACCGAATCATCGTGATGGCCGACGGTCAGGTGGTCGCCGACGGACCACTTGATGCGGTCAGAGACCAGCTGTCCGAGTATGGCGTCCGCCCGCCGGAGACATGCTGAGATATACGCCGGCCGATCGCTTCGCTCACGGACTTGACCCCCGGGCCAAACTCGCTTTTCAGGTTGGATTCGTTGCCGCGACGGTGATAGTCGATCAAGGAATCGGGCTGGGGGCGCTGGCGGTTGTGGCACTGATCAGCCTCTGGAGTGCAGGACTCTCGTTGGGGACGGCACTGTGGACATTCAGAGCCCCGATTGCGCTGCTAGCAGCCGGACCGCTCATCGCCGGGCTGACGTTCGGGGCGCCCTGGTTCGATTTGCGCGCCGCCCTCAGGTCGGCTCGGGCGGGGGGAGCCGTGCTCCTCGCGTTGTTCATAGCCGGGGCATATATCCGTTCAACGCCGGTTCGAGAGACGCAGGCGGCCATTCAGTGGGTCCTCCCCGGTCGGCTGGGACGCATCCTCGGCGTCGGCGTGGGACTGGTCTTCCGGCTGATTCCTCTGGTGGTCGAGGATCTGCGGCGGGTCAGACGGGCGCAACTAGCGCGACGAGGCGATGCGCGCGGATGGACCGACCAGGCGGCGAACATCGGAATTGCCGGGCTCAGGCGCACCTTCGGCCGGGCCGAACGGCTAGGACTGGCTCTGCAGGCCCGATGTTTCGCCTGGAACCCGACGCTCCCGCCGCTCCGTTGGCGGGGCCGTGACACAATCGTGGTCGCCCTCGCAATCGGGCTCGTCCTCGCCGCCGCGTTCGGTGGACGGGTATAGGCGGACCGAGACGTCGGTGGGGAGACTTTAGGACGCCAAGGCCGATTGGTGAGTATGGATCTCACCGAGCGCCCCAGGCGGTTACGGAAGGACGGTATCCGCGAGATGGTCGCCGAAACCAAGCTTGCGGCGCGCGATCTAATTGCACCGGTATTCGTGGACGCGACGGCTGAGACCCGACAGCCGATTCCATCGATGCCCGGCCACGAACGTGTGCCACTTGAGGGGGTCATCGAGCGCGTCGCGGAGGTCCAAGAGACGGGCGTCGAAGCGGTGATCCTCTTTGGCGTGCCGACCGAGAAGGATGCCGAAGGGTCCTCGGCGTGGGCCGAGGACGGGGTCATCCAGCGCGCGCTCCGACGTCTCAGCGACGCTACGGACTGTTATCTCATCACCGATGTCTGCCTATGTGAATACACCGAGCACGGACACTGTGGTGTACTCGAAACAGAGGCACAGGACGACCCTGAGTATACCGTTGATAACGACCGGACGCTCAAGCGGCTCCAGCAGATTGCCGTCTCACACGCCGATGCGGGCGCCGACATGGTCGCGCCGAGCGGCATGATGGACGGGATGGTCACGGCGATTCGCGAGGCACTCGACGACACCGGACATACAGGCGTGCCGATCATGAGCTACGCCGCCAAGTACGAGAGTGCGTTCTACGGCCCATTTCGGGACGCAGCCGACGGGGCACCTGCGTTTGGCGATCGACGACATCACCAGATGAACCCGGCAAACGGAGAGGCGGCGCGTCGGGAGGTGCGCCTCGACGTTGAGGAGGGGGCAGACGTTGTGATGATCAAGCCCGCGTTGCCGTATCTCGATGTCGTACAACGGGTCGATCAGACGGTTGATCGTCCGGTCGCCGCATACAACGTCTCCGGGGAGTACGCGATGTTGCACGCCGCCGCCGACCGAGGGTGGCTTGATCTTGAGGCAGTCGCCCACGAGTCACTACTGTCGATCAAGCGTGCCGGCGCCGATCTCATTCTGACGTACTTCGCCGAGGATATTGCTTCTCGTCTCGACTGAGGCCGGCTTTTTTTATCTCAATCGGTTGTTGTGCTTGAGGATGACCGCACCGGAGCTCGATCGGCTCCTTGAGGAGCTTGACCGACTTGAGGAGACCGTCGACGATCCCGAGGAACGGCGACGGGTCGCCCGAACAATTGCCATCGCCCAGCGGATGCCGGCACGCGATCGGATCAGGAAGTACACCACGCGCGATGTCGCGGAGGCCTTTCTCGGTGGGACGCTGTTCGCGATGCCGCTGATGTTCGAAGACGGGATCTTCGAGATTGCTCGATACCTTCTTCGATACCGCATCGCGGATGTTCCGGTGTTTCTGCTCACGAATGTGCTCTTCATGCTTGTCGGAACGGTCGGGCTCATTTACTGGACGGATGTGCGTGATATCGAATCCCATCGGCCGCTGTTCGGGATTGTCCCACGGCGACTAGCCGGAGTGTTGCTTGTCTCGCTGACCGCAGTAATGGCCCTGATGGTGCTCTGGGGTCGGCTCTTCGTTGACGCGCCGACGACGTCCGAAGCGGTCGCCCGGGTAAGCGTGGTCTGGACGGTTGCGGCCTTCGGCGCCGCGCTTGGGGACATCATACCGGGCGAAAGCGAGGGATACGATATCGTCATTGAGAACCTCGATGATATCGTCAAGCCCGGATGACCCCATCGCGAAATCGTTATATATCGCCATCCGCCAGACAGGCATATGCGGCGAACCGTCTCGGCGGTGACTCATTTCTCGGCCGCGAGCGGCCGCGTTCGCCAGCGACGACGACCGGGCCGTTAGGCCCGATTAGTACTACCTCCGTTCGTCTGAAGCTCCGAATTCGCCAGGTAGCGCCTTTATCCATTGGTATGCGCAAATTCTTAATAATCTATATGGAAGGATTTAATACTGCTCCGAGACCCCGTTTCGATACGAATGTCACGCGTTGCACTCGCGTTTTCGGGCGGGCTTGATACGACCGTCTGTGTACCACTATTAGAGGAGGAGTATGGGTACGACGAAGTCATCGGCGTCACGGTTGATGTCGGACAGCCCGAGGCGGAGTTTGAGGAGGCTGCCGAGACGGCCGAGGCCCTTGATCTTGAGCACCACGTCGTCGACGCGACGGATGCATTCGCCGAGTTGTGTCTCGACGCGGTCAAGGCGAACGCGACCTACCAGGGCTACCCGCTCGGAACGGCGCTTGCGCGGCCGGTGATTGCCGAGGCGATCATGGACGTCGCCGAAGAAGAGAACTGCGACGCACTCGCGCACGGGTGCACCGGTAAGGGCAACGACCAGCTCCGGTTCGAAGCCGTCTGGCGGGGCTCGGACATGGAAGTCATCGCCCCAGTCCGGGAGCTCGGACTAACCCGGGAGTGGGAAATGGACTATGCGGCCGAGCGCGATCTACCGGTTGAGGGAGGTGACGGCGGCCGTTACTCGATCGACCAGAACATCTGGTCGCGGGCCATCGAAGGCTCCGAGCTTGAGCACCCCGGCACCATTCCCGAAGAAGAGATCTACAGCTGGACGGCCGCTCCCAGCGCGGAGTCGACAACGATCGAGATCAGCTTTGAGGCGGGCGTACCGACAGCGATCGACGGAGAGTCCTACGACGATCCTGTCGCGCTGATTGAGGAACTCAACGACCTCGCGGGGGCCTACGGCGTCGGCCGGACAGATGTCATGGAGGACCGGATTCTTGGTCTCAAGGTCCGCGAGAACTACGAACACCCCGCCGCGACGGTGCTGTTGACCGCCCATCAGGCGCTTGAGGACCTTGTGTTGACCAAGGAAGAGCGGTCGTTCAAACGGCAGATCGAACAGGAGTGGGCGGAGAAGGCCTACGAAGGGCTGGTATTCGCGCCGCTGGTCGACGCGCTTGAGGCGTTCATCGACGAGACCCAGGATGTCGTGACCGGTACGGCAACCGTCCAGGTCGGTGGCGGCAGTTGCCGGGCCGTCGCCCGCGACAGCGAGTACGCGGTGTACTCCGAGGAGATGGCGTCATTCAACACCGAGGATGTTGCCGGAATCGCCCAGTCCGATGCAACGGGTGTCGCGAAGTATCACGGGCTTCAAGAACGGCTTGCGAACTCACTCAACGACGACTGATATGACCGAGGGCGACGATCGTGACGTGGTGCGGCGCGAGCGTTTTAGCGGCGGTCCAGCACGGGGCTTTCTCTCTTCGCTGGCAGCCGACGAGCGCATCTTCGCGGCCGACATCGCGGTGGATCGCGCACACGTGGTCATGCTCGCCGAGCAGGGGATTATCGACGACGACACCGCCGGGGCGATCCTTGAGGCACTTGAGGACATCGAGGCGGCGGGACACGGCGCTCTTCCCGAGGGCGAAGACGTGCACGCCGCAATCGAGACCGCGGTGATCGACCGCGTGGGGCCGGACGGCGGCCGGATGCATACCGCTCGCTCGCGCAACGACGAGGTCGCTACGTGTCTGCGCTATCGGCTCCGGAACGATCTGCTTGATGTCGTTGAGACGCTCTGTGACGTCCGAGAACAGCTGCTCGCAGCCGCCGAATCCGAGGCAGAGACGCTACTGCCGGGCTATACCCACCTCCAGTCAGCCCAGCCAATCACGGCCGGATTCTGGATGGCGTCATACGCGGCGGCGTTCGCACGCGATGTCGAGCGGTTGTTCGACGCCTACGGCCGGGTGAACCGATCGCCACTCGGAGCGGCAGCCTTTGCTGGGACGACATTCGACATCGACCGGGCACAGACGGCGGCGCTGCTCGGATTCGACGGGATCGTCGAGAACGCGATGGATGCCGTCGCCGGCCGTGACGTTATGCTTGAGGCGGTTGGGGCGACCGTTCCGGCGGCGATCACCGCCAGTGGGCTCGCCGAGGACGGGATCCTCTTCGCGAATCGTGGGTTCCTCGAACCGGCGGACGCGTACGCCTCGACCTCGTCGATCATGCCTCAAAAAAAGAATCCAGACACCCTGGAGTTGGTCAGAGCGACCGCGGGCGAGGCGGTCGGCGCTTACACAGGGCTGGCCTCGACGCTGAAGGGACTGCCCCGGGCGTACAACCGCGATCTCCAGGATGCGACCCCACACGTCTGGCGGGCGGTCGATGCCGTCAACGAGGCCGTGGAGGTGGCCGGTGGCGCGATCGTGACCGCCGACTGGGCTGAAAAGACGGCAGCAGCAGCCGCCGGCGAGGGCTTTGCCACCGCGACCGGAGTCGCTGACGTGCTTGCACGGTCGGGCATTCCGTTTCGGCAGGCTCACGAGATTGTGGCCGTCGCCGCGGAGTCAATCGAGACCGCCGATCCGGAGACAGCAATCGCCGCACTCGATGCAGCCGGCGAGGAGGTCATCGGCGAGGCCGTCACCGAGCGTGTGACCGTAGAGACACTCCGGGCAACGCTTGATCCGGCAACGAACCTCCAGGGTCGTGACTCACGCGGTGGCCCGGCACCGGCGGCACTGAAGGACTCAATCACGACGGCGCGCGAGTCGCTCGTGGAGGACCGTGACCGCTTACAAGAACACAGAAGCCGTCTCACAGAAGCCGAGACACGACTCGCGACAGAGGTGGATCACTATGTGTAGACGACGAGGTCCCCTCCGGGGACGATATAAGTATTAAAACTCTGATACTGAATCGGAATACTGCGATTTTGGCACGCTATCGCGTCATTAGTCGTATATCCGTTTGTTAAAATATTCTGATAACTTCGATAGTTTTAATAGAGTCGGCACACCAGTAGAGCACACAATGGCTGAATGCGTCGAATGCGGGGCTGACGTCTCCCTGCCAGAGCACGTAGAAGTTGGAGAGATTGTTGATTGTACCACCTGTGGTGCCGAACTCGAAGTCGTCGCCGTCGACCCTCCGGTCCTCGATAAGGCCCCCGAGCTCGAAGAGGACTGGGGTGAGTGAGCGTGCGCGTCGGCGTCCTCTACTCCCGGATCCGCAAGGACGAGAAGCTCCTCCTGCGGGAGCTTCGCGACCGGGACCACGAGGTCGTCAAGATTGACGTCCGCGACACGCGGTTTTCAATCCGGGACCCACCGGCGGTGTTCGATGATCTCGATGTCGTCTTAGACCGGTGTCTGGCGACCAGTCGGTCGCTGTACGCCACGCAGTTCTGTGAGGCCTACGGCGTCCCGGTGGTCAATAGTCCCTACACGGCCGAGGTGTGCGCCGACAAGGTCAAAAACAGCCTTGCACTTGAGCGCGAGGACGTTCCGACCCCAGAGACCGAGGTCGCGTTCACGAAGGACGCCGCACTTGAAACGATCGAGTCCTTCGGATACCCCTGTGTGCTCAAGCCCGTCATGGGCTCGTGGGGCCGGCTCATGGCGAAGATCGACTCCCGGTCGGCTGCTGAGGCCATCCTTGAGCACAAGGCCACTCTTGGACACTACGAGCACAAGGTATTCTACGTCCAGGAGTTCGTCGACAAACCCGGGCGCGACATCCGCGTGCTTGCCGCCGACGGCGAGCCCATCGCCGGGATGGTCCGATCGTCGGATCACTGGCTCACCAACGCCGCCCAGGGCGCCGATACGCAGGCATTCGAACTCGACGGCACGGCTCGCGAACTCGTCCGACGCGCGAGTGCCGCCGTCGGGGGCGGGCTCCTCGGTGTCGACCTCATGGAGACCCCCGCTGCCGAAACCGAGTACACGGTCCACGAGGTCAACCACACGGTCGAGTTCAAGGCGCTCAACGACACCGTCGATGTGGACGTCCCCGCGGCGGTCATCGACTGGCTTGAAGCCCTCGTTACCGAGGACGGTGACGTCCGGGTCGCGCTATGAGCGAGTATACAGCGAGTGTCGTCGGGGGATCGGGCTTCACCGGCGGCGAGTTGCTCCGCCTGCTTGATGGCCACCCGGCCTTCAGGATTGAACAGGCGACAAGCCGGTCCTACACCGGCAAGTCCGTCGGCTACGTCCACCCAAACCTCCGGCACCTCGATCTTCGCTTTACCGATCCGGACGAACTGGCATCGGTCGATGTATTGTTCGCCGCCACGCCTCACGGTGTCTCGATGGAGCGGATCGACGCCTTCCAGGCGGCCGCCGACACTATTGTTGATCTCTCGGCAGACTTTCGGCTGCCAGCTGTCTCCTACTATGAGGAGTGGTACGATGGACACGTTGCTCCAGAGTATCTCGCGGAGGCCGAATACGCCCTTCCGGAGCTCAATCGGGCGGCACTGCCTGGAGCCGACCTGATCGCCGCTGGCGGGTGTAATGCGACCGTTACTCTCCTCGGATTGTCCCCACTCGTTGAGGCCGACATCCTCACGCCGGAGGCACAGGTTGTCGTCGACGTGAAAGTCGGGTCCTCGGAGGGCGGCGTCGGCGACAGCGAGGCGGCCAGTCACGCCGAGCGGTCGGGCGTTGTCCGGCCGTACGCCCCGACGGGCCACCGTCACGAGGCCGAGCTTGACGCGTATCTCGGACTGGATGTCGCCTTCAGCGCCCACGCCGTCGACATGACCCGTGGAGCCGCCGCGACCTGTCATACCTTCCCGACGGACCCGGTTTCGACGGGCGACCTATGGTCAGTCTACCGAGAGGCCTACGAGTCCGAACCGTTCGTCCGACTCGTTGCCGGCGGCGGTGGCGTCTACCGGTATCCGGAGCCGAAGGCGGTCGCTGGTTCAAACGTCGCCGAGGTTGGCTTTGAGGTTGACCCCGGCAACCGGCGGGTGGTCGTCTTCGCCGCCATCGACAACATGATGAAAGGTTCGGCCGGTCAGGCTCTTCACGCGACCAACATTGCGCTCGGACTCGATGAAACGGCCGGTCTTGAAGCGACCGGATTCCACCCGATCGGTGCTCCGTGATCCACAGATGAGCAAGACACGCGATACGACGAAGATGGTGATCAATCGATGACAGTTGTGCTCAAGATCGGCGGAGCCCGGGCGGTTGATCCGGCCGGCGCCGTCGCTGATGTCGCATCGCTGGTCGACGCGGGCGAGAAGGTCGTCGTCGTTCATGGCGGCTCCTCGGCTGTCGACGAGACGCTTGAGGCGTTAGGCGAAACCCCAACGTACGTCGAAACGCCGGATGGCGTCGTTGGACGGTTTACCGATGAGCGCACCATGGAGGTCTTCGAGATGGTGCTCCCCGGACGGCTCAACACCGACCTTGTCGTTGACCTTCAGAACGCGGGCGTTGACGCCGTTGGACTCTCCGGAGTCGACGGCGGACTACTCACTGGCCCACGTAAGTCAGCCGTGCGGGTCAAAGAGGACGGTAAACGCAAGATCAAACGCGGCGACCACTCCGGTCGGATCGAAGCCGTCAACGAGAGGCTTCTTGAGACGCTTTTGACCGCCGGCCACACCCCCGTCGTGACCGTGCCGATGCTCGGACAGGACGACGACGAGTGGCTGGCGGTCAATGCTGACGCCGACCGTGCGGCCGCGGCAGTCGCCGGCGCGCTTGAGGCGACGCTGGTCGTCCTGACGGACGTGCCAGGCGTCCTCGCCGATCCGGAGGACCCCGAGACACTGATTGAGCGGGTCGAAACGCCGGCGGCGATGGACCGTCTACAAGCGGCCGCCGAAGGATTCATGCGCCGGAAAGTGATGGCGGCGACCGAGGCGCTTGAGGGCGGTGCGAGTACGGTTGTTGTTGCAGACGCGAACGTCGAGGCACCGGTTACGACAGCACTGGACGGAGGCGGAACGCACATCACGGCAGACGCACTCGAAGATTCCACGAACGATACAGTATGAGCGGATTCGTGTTCTCGGAGAAGCCCCTCCGGATCGAACGCGGGCAAGGACCGTATCTCTACGATGACACCGGCACGGAATATCTCGATGCCGGTGCCAGCTACGCGTGTACGCCGGCAGGGCATAGCCACCCGACGGTCGTTGACGCGGTCACAGAACAGGTTGAGAAGCTACTGTACGTCCAGGCGTCGTATCCGGTCGACGCCCGCGACGCGCTCTACGAGAAGCTTGCGGCCGTCGCACCAGGACCGATTGACAATGTCTGGTTGTGTAACTCCGGGACAGAGGCCAACGAGGCGGCCCTGAAGTTCGCTCGGGCGGCAACGGGCGACTCGAAGATCGTCGCGACTACCCGGGGCTTTCATGGCCGGACCATGGGCGCGCTAGCGACGACCTGGAAGGACAAGTACAAGGCCCCCTACGAGCCGTTGATCGGGGCGATCGACTTCGTTGAGTACGGCGATGAGGAGGCCCTAAAGGCGGCCGTTGACGACGAGACGGCAGCACTCATCCTCGAACCAGTCCAAGGCGAAGGGGGGATTCACCCGGCCCCGCACGAGTACCTCCAGACCGCCCGCGATGTCACCGAGGACGCCGGCGCCGCGATGATCATGGACGAGATCCAGACCGGTGTCGGCCGTACCGGCGCGATCTGGGCCTGCGAACGGGCCGGAATCGTCCCCGACGCGCTCACGACCGCAAAGGGAATCGCCAGCGGGCTCCCGCTCGGAGCGACACTCGTCCGGGACTGGCTGGCGGAGAATCACGGGGATCACGGATCAACGTTCTCCGGCGGACCGACAATCAGCGCCGCCGCAAAGGCCACCCTTGATGTCCTCGTTGAGGAGGATCTACCCGGCAACGCCGCCGATGTCGGCGGGTATCTCATCGAGGAGCTCCAGGCGGCTATTGATGACGGCGAGATCAACGCGCGTGAGGTCCGTGGCCAGGGCCTCATGATCGGGATTGAGGTCAAGCGGGGGGCTAACCGTCTGCTCAAGCAGCTGGCACTCAACGAGCAGTTACTCGCATTACCAGCGGGTCGGACGGTCCTCCGGCTGCTCCCGCCGCTGATCATCGATCGCTCACACGCCGATCAGATCGTCGAGTCGATCGCGGCCGTTACCGAGAACCGATGACCGATCAAGGCGTCTCGCAGCCGGCCGCCCGGGAGCTCCTCATTGATCTCGTTGAGATCCCATCTCCCTCCGGCGAGGAGGATGCTGCCGCTGAACGGCTCGTCGAGTTCTTTGAGACACACGACCGGGAGGTCTTCCGTGACGACGTTGGCAACGTCCGGGCGCCGGCCGACGACGCCGTGCTTGTGACCTCGCATATCGATACGGTTCCCGGAGACATTCCCGTTAAGATAGAATCGACCGATGAGGGTGACGTATTGTGGGGCCGCGGAAGCGTTGATGCGACCGGCCCGCTCGCTGCGATGGCGGTTGCCGCCGTGCGGACAGGCGTTTCCTTCGCCGGGGTCGTCCGCGAGGAGGTCGACTCCCGCGGGGCAACCCATCTCGTTGAGACGCGTGAACCGCCGGAGACGGTTATCAACGGCGAACCAAGCGGTGCGGACGGCATCGCGCTCGGCTACCGCGGGATGCTTTCGGGGACCTACGTGGCCACCAGCGAATCCGGCCACACGTCGCGGCCGGAACCAAACGCAATCGAGCAGGCACTGTCGTGGTGGCAACGCGCCGAAGCAGCCGTCGAGGAACTCGGAGGGGACGAGTATGATCCCGTCTTCGAGCAGATCACGGCCAAGCCGGTCGGGATCGATGGGGGCACCAGCGCGGATGGGCTCTCCGTCGAGACGGTGATGGATGTCGAGTTTCGGATTCCGCCGTCAACGGATGCTGAGACGATCCGCGAGCGAGCCGACGGCGCCCTCGACACCGGGACGATCAGGTGGAACGATCCGGTACCGCCGGTCATGCAGAGTCCACGGACGCCCGTCGCCCGGGCGCTCCGCGGGGCGATTCGGGCCGGAGGGGACGATCCACGCCTGCTCCGGAAGACCGGAACGAGCGACATGAATATTTACGCCACCTGGGGACAGCCCATGGCCACCTACGGACCGGGCGATTCGAACCTCGATCACGCGCCGAACGAGCACCTATCGCTGGCGGAGTACGACCAATCGGTTGCGGTGCTTGAGCGCGCCTGTGATCGTCTCATCGAGGCGGTCACCACTACCACCTCACCTACACAGGAGTAATCAGCCATGAGTCTACGCCACCTGCGTACCATTGACGACCTGCGTGCATCGGAGCTCTCGGCAGTTCTGTCACGGGCAGCCGAGATCAAAACGGCCTACCAGCAGGGGGATACGAAGGACATTCTTAAGCGCCAGACGCTGGGGATGCTCTTTCAGAAGCCCTCAACTCGGACGCGAGTCTCCTTTGAGACCGGCATGACACAACTCGGCGGGCACGCTATCTTCCTCGGGGCAGATGATATCCAACTCGGGCGTGGTGAGCCGATCAAGGACACCGCACGGGCGCTGTCAGGTTACGTCGATTTCATCATGGCGCGGCTGTTCGACCACAGCGAACTCGAGGAACTCGCCGCCTACGCTACAGTACCGGTCATCAACGGGTTGACCGACGACGCACACCCCTGTCAGAGTCTGGCCGACTTGTTGACGATCCGTGAGCGACACGAGAATCTCGACGAGGTCACCGCCGCGTGGATCGGCGACGGCAACAACGTTGCTCACTCGTTTATCCTTGGCTGTGCGATGACCGGCGTCGACCTCCGGGTAGCCGCTCCGGAGGGGTACGGGCCGGACGCATCCATCATCGAGCGGGCGGGTGAGCTCGGAACGGCGCCGACAGTCACCACCGACCCTCAGGCGGCCGCAGACGGAGCCGACGTGGTTTATACCGATGTCTGGGTGAGTATGGGCCAAGAGGACGAACGCGACGAGCGGCTCGCCGCCTTCGAGAACTTTCAGGTGAACCAGTCGCTTCTTGAGGCGACCAACAAGGCGGATGTCATGCACTGTCTGCCGGCAAACCGAGGAGAAGAGATTACCGACACCGTCATCGAGTCAGAGCAGTCGGTTGTCTGGCAGCAGGCCGAAAACCGGCTCCACGCACAAAAGGGACTGCTGGCGTGGCTGGTCGATCGGTCAGCGTGACCGGTCGGTGCGGACCGGCAACTACAACATGCCGGGCACGGAGGGCCTAACTAACGGATGAGCGACGAACCGACTGACGGGTCCGATGCCGAGCCGACCGACGATGATCCCGTCACCGGTTCCGATCGGGACCTGGCAGCGGAGGTACGCGCCCTGCGGTCGGAACTCGACGCACTTGAGGCGGACATCGACGACCGGACACTCCACCGCGACGCCATTGAGGATGACCTCAAGGCGTATGTGCGACAGCTCCAGCGTCGGGGTCACGCACGCGGGTGGGGGCCATATCTGGTCTTGCTCTATGGAACGATCATGACGCTCGGGGCGTTCTATCTGCTGCCCGGCGGGTGGTCGATCCTGGCGATGATCGTCATCTGGCTGTCGACGCTCGGCCTATACACCCTCATGATCGTGATCGGGCTCGGACTCTCAGCCCTCCAGGCTCCTGGTCGGCTGCTCGAACGGTTCGGGTGAACGACACCCGGGACTTTTTGACTGTCCTAACCGTGAGCGAGAGGTATGGCACCAGAGGGGACCGGACAGGTGGGCGACCCAAACTACCACAGCCACAATCACACGGCAGTCCAGCCGTGTGGATGGACGAAGAAGGCGATTACTGGCGATGGCGTCTGTTATAAATCGGCGTTCTATGGCATCGCCTCACACCGGTGTGTACAGATGACACCGGTGGTGCGGTGTAACGAGCGGTGTGTATTCTGCTGGCGCGATCACGCTGGTCACGCCCACGCGCTAGAGGAGACCCAGTGGGACGATCCAGAGGCGGTCGTCGAGGCATCGATCGAGCTCCAACGCAAGCTATTGTCAGGCTACGGCGGCAACGAGGAGGTTGATGAGACGACCTTCGAGGAGGCGATGGATCCGCGGCACGTCGCTATCTCGCTTG